>JAAXXS010000207.1 GCA_013334395.1 Holophagaceae bacterium
GAGAGCCGGTGGCCCTTGTGGATGGCGAGGTGGCCCTCGGTGATGCTGCGCTCCCACTTGGCGAGGATCTTCTCGTTCTGCGCATAGACCCCGGCCACGTTGGAGATGGCGCTGGGGCCGAAGCCCAGCAGGTCCGAGCCCGCGGACACGGCGTAGCCCATGAAGTTGCGGATGAGGCGGCCCTCCAGCACGGCCTTGGCCATGGGATCGCTGGGGTGGGCGAAGTGGTCCATGCCGATGGCCACGTAGCCGGCCTTCTCGAGCACTTCCGAGGCCAGCAGCAGCAGGTCCAGGCGGGTCTCCGGCGTGGGCAGCGTCTCGGCGGGGATGCTGCGCTGGAAGGGCATGATGCTCGGCAGGTAGGCGAAGCCGTAGATGGCCATCCGGGAGGGCGACAGCTCCAGAGTTGACTCCAGGGTGCGCCGGAAGGTGTCCATGGTCTGGCCGGGCAGGCCGTAGACCAGGTCCAGGTTCACGCCCTCGAAGCCCAGCTCCCGACACTGGCGCATGGCATCCAGGGTGTGCTGCCAGGTCTGGCCGCGGGTGATCAGGGCCTGCACGCCCTCGTCCAGGTCCTGCACGCCGAAGGAGACCCGGTTGAAGCCCAGCTCCCGCAGGGTCGGCAGCTGATCGGGCTCCAGGAAGGTGGGATCCACCTCGATGGCGATCTCGGCTTCGGGAAGAAACTCGAAGCGCTCCTTGAAGAGGTTGAAGGTGCGCCGCAGGTCCGCGGCCTTCAGGTAGGTCGGGGTGCCGCCGCCCCAGTGCAGCTGCAGCGCCTTCCGGCGGTCCTTGAGGTGGGCGCAGACCAGGTCCAGCTCCTGGGTTACCGCCGCCAAGTAGGCCTCCACGGGGTCGTACTGGGGGCTCACCACCACGTTGCAGCCGCAGTAGGCGCAGCGCCGGGGGCAGAAGGGGATGTGCAGGTACAGGGACAAGGCCTCGTCCGGGCGGCCATCCGCGCGGTCCAGGGCCGCGAGCACCTCGCCCTCGGGGAAGTCCTCGGACCAGACCGGCGGCATGGGGTAGCCCGTGTAGCGCGGTCCGGGGCGATCGTAGCGGCGGATGAGGTCCGCGAGCCCGCTCATGCCTTGACCTCGTCCAGGACCGCCTGCAGCACCGCGGGATCGGTCTCGGGGGTGAGCCCGTGGCCGAGGTTGAAGATGTGCGGGTGC
Source organism: Holophagaceae bacterium (assembly GCA_013334395.1). Lineage (GTDB taxonomy): Bacteria > Acidobacteriota > Holophagae > Holophagales > Holophagaceae > Geothrix. The sequence goes on from JAAXXS010000207.1 coordinate 1,176, forward strand.
CCCTTCATGACGTCCACGATGGCCCGGGCCTTGCGGCAGGCGGTCTCGGGACCCGCCAGCAGGGCGATGGGGTCCAGGTTGCCCTGGAGGACCATCTTCGGGAACCGGCGCCGGGCCTCGGCCATGGGCACCTGCCAGGGCACCGCCAGACCCTTGCAGGACAGCTGATTCAGCGAATCCGGCAGGTAGCCCGTGCGGGCGAAGAACAGAGTGGGGGCCGCGGTCACCTGGGACAGGGTCCGCTCCACGGCGGGCAGCGCGAACTCCGCGTAGTCCTGGGCGTCGAGTTCCCCGGCCCAGGTGTCGAAGAGCTGCACGCCCTGGGCGCCGGCGCCGATGTGCAGGTTCAGCAGCCGCGCGGCGGCGTCCGCCAGCTTGTCCAGCCACTTGCGGGCCAGCACGGGATCGTGGTGCAGGAAGGACTTGGCCTTCGACCAGCTCTTGCTGCCCTTGCCTTCGATGCCGTAGGCCAGGAGCGTCCAGGGCGCTCCCGCGAAGCCAAGCATGGTGACCTTCTCCGGCAGCTGGCTCTTCACCTTGCGGATGGCGGCCTGCACCGGGTCGAAGATGGACTCGTCCAGGGGCCGGTTGATGTCGATCTGGTCCAGGGTCTTCCCGATGCGCGGGCCGCCCTCGGGGATGGTCACCTCGCAGCCCAGGGCGTCGAGGATCACCAGGATGTCGCTGAAGATGATGGCGCCGTCGATCTGGGGGAAGCGGCGGATGGGCTGGAGGGACACCTCCGCGGCCAGATCCGAGTCGCTGAGCAGCTGCTCGAAGGTGGCCTTGGCCCGGATGGCGCGGTATTCCGGCAGGAAGCGCCCCGCCTGGCGCATGAACCACACCGGGGGCTTGTCGAGGGTCTCGCCATTCAGGACACGAAGCAGGGGCTGCATGGGAACTCCAAAAACCAGTGCATTAACCGCAGATGACGCAGATTGGGCAGAGAACAAAACACGGCAGCGGACATCGCATCTGTGTCATCTGCGGTTTCAAACAAAGTCTTTCGCAACGGTCGCCACGGCCCGCTGGAAGTGGGCCAGCTCGGGGGCGCCGTGGGCGCCGCCCAGGAAGGCCACTTCATAGCCGCTGGGGGGCAGGTAGACGCCCTGGCCCAGCAGGGCCTTGTGGAGGCGGTTGAAGCTGCTGATGGACTCGCCCTGCACTGCGTCGCTGCGGCGCACGCCATCCTGGAACAGCGGCCAGAGCAGGCTGCCGTAGCGGGGGCAGCGCAGGCCGGGGATGGTCTCGAAGGTCTTGGCCCAGGCGGCGGCCGTGGTCTCCAGCCCGGCGTAGAAGGCCGGGGTCAGGTGGGCCATGGTGGCCAGGCCCGCGGCCATGGCCACGGGGTTGCCGGACAGCGTGCCCGCCTGGTAGACCGGACCATCCGGTGCGACCACGCCCATGATGTCCTTGCGGCCGCCGTAGAGGCCGACGGGCATGCCGCCGCCGATGATCTTGCCGTAGGTGCCCAGGTCCGGCGTGATGCCCAGGCGCTCCGCCGCGCCGCCGGGGGCCACGCGGAAGCCGCTGATGACCTCGTCGAAGATGAGGACCACACCATGCTTCGTGCAGAGCTCGCGGAGCCGTGTGAGGAACTCGGGCCGCTGGAGCAGCAGGCCGTTGTTGGCGGGGATGGGCTCGATGATGGCCGCGGCCAGCTCGGAACCGAGCTCGGCGAAGGTGCGCTCCAGGGTCTCGAGGTCATCCAGGGACACCACGGAGGTCAGCTCCGCGATGGCTTTGGGCACACCCGCGCTGGTGGGCGCGCCGAAGGTGATGAGGCCCGAGCCCGCCTTCACCAGCAGGCCGTCGCTGTGGCCGTGGTAGCAGCCCTCGAACTTCAGGATGCGTTCCCGGCCCGTGAAGCCCCGGGCGGCGCGCAGGGCCGACATGACGGCTTCGGTGCCCGAGGACACGAAGCGCATCTTCTCCACGAAGGGCACCATCTCTTTGATCCGGCGCGCCAGGGCCAGCTCCCGGCGGCTGGGGGCGCCGAAGGTAAGGCCCTCCTGCAGGGCCTCGGTGACGGCCGCCAGGATGTCCGGATGGGCGTGTCCCAGGATCAGCGGCCCCCAGGACATGCAGAGGTCCAGGAAGCGCTCGCCGTCCTCGTCCTCGAACCAGGCCCCGCTGGCCTTGCGGAAGAACTTCGGCGTCCCCCCCACCGCGCGGAAGGCCCGCACCGGACTCGACACCCCCCCCGGGAAGTGCGTCAGCGCCTCAGCAAACAAAGTCTCATTGCTCATCGTCATCCCACCTTCTTTTTGCTTTCAGTTGTCCTTCTTCGCGTCTTCGCGTTGGATCTTGTTTCTCTTCCCTAGCTGATCCAGCCCTTCTCCACCGCCTCGCGGGCGGCGTAGGTGACGATCATGTCGGCGCCGGCGCGGCGGATGGCCAGGAGGTGCTCGAACATCAGCTGGTCACCGTTGACCCAGCCCAGGCGGTCCGCGGCCTTGACGCTGCTGAACTCGCTGGACACGTGGTAGGCGCAGAGGGGCGCCAGGGTGGCCTGCCTCAGGCGCCAGATGAGGTCCAGGTTCGGCAGGGCGGGCTTGACCATGAGCATGTCCGCGCCCTCCTCGATGTCGAGCAGCGCGTCCCGCAGGCCCTCCCGGGCGTTGCGGGGATCCATCTGATAGGTCTTCCGGTCGCCGAACTTGGGGCTGCTGTGGGCGGCCTCGCGGAAGGGACCGTAGTAGGCGCCAGAGTGCTTGATGGCGTAGCTGAGGATGCTGGTCCGAGTGAAGCCGTTCTGGTCCAGCAGCGCGCGGATGGCGGCCACGCGGCCGTCCATCATGTCGCTGGGGGAGACGATGTCGGCGCCCGCCTCGGCGTGGCGCAGCGCCATCTCCGCCAGGATGGGCAGGGACGGGTCGTTCAGTACCTCCCCCTCTTCGCTCACCAGGCCGCAGTGGCCGTGGCTGGTGGCGCCGCAGAGACAGATGTCCGTGATGACGATGAGGTCCGACCCGAAGGCCTGCTTCAGGGCCCGCACGGTCTGGGGAATCACTCCCTCGCGGTCCCTCACGTAGGCGGCGTCGGGGGTCTTGGCGCCGTCCTCGGGCACCCCGAAGAGCAGCACATTGGTGACGCCACGCTTCAGGTCTTTCTCCACCTGGCGCACGGTGTCCTCCACACCGGCGTTGCAGATGCCGGGCATGCTGGAGATCTCCACGCTGCCCGCCTGGGGCATCACAAAGTGGCCCTGGATCAGGTGGCGCGGACGCAGGTCCGTCTCGGCCACGAGGTTGCGCATGGCGGCGCTGGTGCGGAGGCGGCGGGAGCGGTTCAGCATGGGGACTCCTCCTTCTTGGGCAGGCTGGCGGTGAGCAGGGCTTCGAGCAGGTCGGACTTGGGCGGACAGGTG
>JAAXXS010000036.1 GCA_013334395.1 Holophagaceae bacterium
TGATCATTCGCACTGAAGCGCTTCAGCTTGCTGATTACGACATCAACGACGTCCAGCACCTTGATCTCGAAGTGCTTCAGCTTTGCACTCAGCTCCAATGAGGGATGGAACAGCGGTGGCCGTGGCAGGAACGGCAACCCAGCAGGAACGATGTCCAAGTAGACTTGGTGGCGCTCGGCCAGCGGCGTCGCTTTGCCACCGAGCTCCCGCAAACGCTCGCGCGTGCTTACAGTCAGGGAGGCCACCTCCAGCACATCAGAGTCCTTGGTCGGCCGCACATACTCGACCTGGAGCATGAGGGCCACCGAGCCGATCACTTGCAGCGTGACGCGATCCTCTCCACCCCAAAGACGGTCCAATTCTAGAAGGAAGGGCTCAACGGGCGACATCAGCAGCCCTCAACGCCTCGAAGAAATCCTCGGGAAGGATCCGGGAGATGACACCCCAGCGTCGGGAGATGTCCGATGACGAGGCCAAGACCTCGTTCCGGGATTTCGCACCGAGGCTGCTGAGGCCCAACAGGTCATCATGCCCTTCGACAATCCGCAGCCGCTGGGTCTCCGCCCAGAGCAGGAATGGGTCTAACGCCCGCTCTGCAGCCCGTATCGCAGTAGCATGCTGACGTGTGAGGTTATGACCAGATGCCAGGGACAGCGCCTTCCGGATGTTCTCCAGTGCCCACCCGAGGCGGTTCTCGAGCCCGTAGCCCACGAACTGGGCCCAGAGTCGCTTTAGGTGCACATCCTTCTGGCAGCGCACGAATACGGGTGCGAGAGACGTGATGTGCCGCGATTGCGTCCCGTCTGCCAGGACCTCACGGAACACCTCACCCACGTGGTCCAGGCGATCGTCAGGCAGCCGAGAGGTATCACCCAGCAGGTGACTCGCTCCCAACCTGAGGAGGGCGTTTTGGATGTCACCGCCAAGGTCCTCGCGCGGATTGAACGCAGAGGCAGTAACATTAAATATTGCAAGCACTTCCAGAAACTGCTCTGCAGACAGAGATGCGTTCCCATGTTCGACGCGAGAGTAGGTGCCTTGCCCCAGCCCGAGCCTTTTGGCGAGTTCCGCCTGGGTGAAGCCCCTCTTTCGCCGCAACGACAGAAGCTTGTCTGAAATTCTTTTCCTGTAATTATTTGCCTTAGCGTTATTCATATCCACCACCGCATTACTTTATCCTCTAAGGAATAATTTTGATCTCTTTTGTTACAAAATCAATACATATATATTCAATCTATACGATCCGAAACCCAGACATGGTGATGGACCTCCGGCAATGTACGCAAGACCTGAACGATACTGCTGCAAACCCCCGTGAACTGGTCGGGCTCACAAGGGGTCCTGCCTTTGCGTGCAGCTTTGCCATCAGCGCGAGAAATCCCGGGGGAGGTCGCAGGCCAGGGGCAGAGCCCCCTATCGGATCCGGGCCAGGGCGGCCTCGATCTCCTAGTGGCCCTGCTCGGTCCCAAGGAGGTCCCGGGGGGTCTGCCCTCCGAGCAACTCTGGCGGGTTCCGAATCCAGTGCCAGGCCTCAGCCTGGAAGGGAAACGCGGACTCGATCCGCGAAAGGATGGGGGTCAAGTCCTCGAAGCAGTGGCGCGCCATCAGGAGGCTGGGGAATGCATAAGGCGGGGATGCCTGCAGAAGTGGATAAGGCCCTCGAGCTAATGAAGGTGTATCGGCCACACCTAGTCTCGGCGGCGAAGACCCAGGCCTGAGCGGAGAGGCCCATAAAGAGAAGAAGGGGGCTAAGTTGCCCCCCCCATCCTCAAGTTGCGGCTTGTCGGTGTACAGGCCGTTGTATTAGCTAACCCCTTTGCGTCAAACGGTAAAAATAAAAATCGCCAATTCCCAGAAAACGGCCCGCCGAAGCGGGCCGTTTTTTCATCGTATGACCTGTAACTAGAGGTCTTCGCCGTCGATCTCGGTCATGCCCTGCAGCTCTTCGACGTGCTGGGCCATGCGGGCGTATTCGTCGTCGAAGTCCTCGCCGCCCTGGAACTCATTGAGGCTGGGCTCGGGATACTCGCCCTCCTCGATCTCCAGGTTGCGGTAGTGGGCCATGCCGGTGCCGGCCGGAATCAGGCGACCCAGGATGACGTTCTCCTTGAGCCCACGCAGGTAGTCCACGCGGCCTTCAAGCGCGGCCTCGGTGAGGACGCGGGTGGTCTCCTGGAAGCTGGCGGCGGAGATGAAGCTCTCCGACGTCAGGGCGGCCTTGGTGATGCCGAGCAGGAGGGACTCGCAGGTGGCGGGCTGGCCGCCATCCCTGAGGGCCTGCTCGTTGATCTCCTTGAACCGGTGCTTGTCGACCTTCTCCTCGACGATGAGCGGGGTGTCGCCCACGTCGGTGATCAGGACCCAGCGCATCATCTGGCGGATGATGACCTCGATGTGCTTGTCGTTGATGAACACACCCTGGGCCCGGTAGACCTCCTGGACCTCGTTGACGAGGAAGGCCTGCAGGGCACGGTCGCCCTGGACCTTGAGCAGATCGTGGGGGCTGACTGCGCCCTCAGTGAGCTTCTCGCCAGCGCGGATCTCGTCGCCGTCCTGGACCTGGATGTGCTTGCCGCGGGGGATCAGGTATTCGCCCTTCTCGCCCGTCTCAGCCTCGACCGTGACCTTCTGGCTGCCGCGGACGCGGTTGCCATACTTCACGATGCCGGTGACCTCGCTGATGATCGCGGGATCCTTGGGCTTGCGGCCTTCGAACAGCTCGGTGACGCGCGGCAGGCCGCCCGTGATGTCGCTGGTCTTGGCCTGCTGGCGGCTGGTCTTGGCGATGATGTCGCCGGGCAGCAGCTCCTGGCCCTCGTCCACTTCAATGTAGGCGCCGGTGGGGATGTTGTAGCGCTTGAGCACCTTGTGGTTGTCCCCCTTAATGTTGATGTGGGGGTGGATCTTGTCGTCGGTGGGGTCGATGACCTTCTTGCGGAAGTTGCCGGAGATCGGGTCCTTTTCTTCCTGGTAGGAAGCGTTGAGCTCGAATTCCTTGAAGTCCGCGACACCGCCCACTTCCGTGAGCAGCACGTCATTGTAGGGATCCCACTCGGCCAGGACAGTGCGGGGCTCGACGGCCTCCTTGTCCTTGACCTTGAGGATGGCGCCGGAGGTGACTTTGTAACGCTCGCGCTCGTTGCCGTCCTCATCGGTGACCAGGACATAGCCGTTGCGGGTGAGGGCCACGATCTCGCCCTTGCGATTGACGACGGTCTTCTTCTGGTCCTTGGTGTTCTCCAGGCCCTCGAACTTCACGACGCCTGCGATCTGGGCCTCGTGGGTGCTCTTCTCGGAAGCGCGGCTGGCCGCGCCACCGACGTGGAAGGTGCGCATGGTGAGCTGGGTGCCGGGTTCGCCGATGGACTGGGCGGCGATGACGCCCACGGCCTCTCCGAGATCGACCCGACGGCCGGTGCTGAGGTTCAGGCCGTAGCACAGGGCACAGATACCGCGGCGGGCTTCGCAGGTGAGGGTGGAGCGGATCTTGACCTTGGCGATGCCGCTGGTCTCGATCTTGAATGCCAGTTCCTCGGAGATGAGGGTGCCCGCGGGAGCAATGGCCTTGGCGGCATCGTAGGGATCCACGATGTCCTCGAGGCAGACGCGGCCCATGATGCGGTCGCGGAGGCGCGCCCGGATGGTGCCGTCGTTGTTGACGATGGCCTCGACCTCGATGCCGCTGATGGTCTGGCAGTCATCCTCATTGACGATGACGTCCTGGGCCACGTCCACCAGCTTGCGGGTGAGGTAGCCGGAGTCGGCGGTCTTCAGCGCGGTGTCCGCGAGGCCCTTGCGGGCGCCATGGGTCGAGATGAAGTAGTCGAGGACGCTGAGGCCTTCCTTGAAGTTGGCCGTGATCGGGGTCTCGATGATGTCGCCGCTGGGGCGGGCCATGAGGCCACGCATGCCGGCGACCTGGCGGATCTGGGTCTTGGAACCACGTGCGCCGGAGTCGGCGAGGATGTAGATGGAGTTGAGGAAGTTGCCGGTTTCGTTGCGCTTCTCCAGCTCCTTCATCATGTCCCCGGCGACCTTGTCGCTGGTCTCGCCCCACACCTGCAGGATCTTGTTGTAGCGGGTGGAGGAGTCGAGGCGGCCCTCGTAGGCTTCCTTCTCGATGGCGCGGACTTCTTCCTGCGCCTTCTTGAGGAGCTTGCCCTTGGACTCAGGGACGACCAGATCGTCGATGCCCACGGACACGCCGGCGCGCATCGCCCACTGGAAGCCGGTGTCCTTCATGGCGTCCAGCATGCGGATGGTGACTTCGGGACCGTTCAGCTTGTAGGCGCGGTTCACGAGGGAGAGCAGGCCCTCCTTCTTGAGCAGACCGTTGATGAAGGGCAGCTCGGCGGGCAGGGCGCGGTTGAAGAGCACGCGGCCGACCGTGGTGGTCTTGATCTGGTCCTTCACGACCTCAGCGGGGGCCTCGAAGACTTCCTGCTCGGAGTTCTTTTTGGGGTCCTTCGCGTGCCAGGCCTCGGTGTCCACCCACTCGCCGCTGTAGCGCAGCTGGATGATGGTGTGGGTATCGACCACGCCAGCCTCATGGGCGGCGACCACGGCATTGACGTTGCCGAAGACCATGCCCTCGCCCTTGCGGCCGATGCGCTTCTTGGTCAGGTAGTAGCCGCCGAGGACGATGTCCTGGCTGGGCACGACGTTGGGTCGGCCGTTGGCGGGATTGAGGATGTTCTGGGTGGACATCATCAGCACCTTGGCCTCGATCTGGGCCATGGGGCTGAGGGGCACGTGGACGGCCATCTGGTCACCGTCGAAGTCCGCGTTGAAGGCGGTGCAGACGAGGGGGTGCAGACGGATGGCCTTGCCTTCGACCAGGACCGGCTGGAAGGCCTGGATGCCGAGGCGGTGGAGGGTCGGGGCGCGGTTCAGCAGGACCGGGTGGTCCTTGATGACCTCTTCCAGCACGTCCCAGACCTCGGGACGGCCTTCCTCGACCATTTCCTTGGCCTGGCGGATGGTGGCGGCGTAGCCCTTGTGCTCGAGCCGGTTGAAGATGAAGGGCTTGAACAGCTCCAGGGCCATCTTCTTGGGCAGGCCGCACTGGTGCAGCTTGAGGTCGGGACCCACCACGATGACGGAGCGGCCCGAGTAGTCCACGCGCTTGCCGAGCAGGTTCTGACGGAACCGGCCCTGCTTGCCCTTGAGGGCATCGCTGAGGGACTTCAGGGGGCGGTTGCTGACGCCGCGCAGGAGACGACCACGCTTGCCGTTCTCGAAGAGGGCGTCCGCGGCCTCCTGCAGCATGCGCTTCTCATTGCGCACGATGACATCAGGGGCCTTCAGCTCCAGGAGCTTCTTGAGGCGGTTGTTCCGGTTGATCACCCGGCGGTAGAGGTCGTTCAGATCGGAGGTGGCGAAGCGGCCGCCGTCGAGGGGCACCAGGGGGCGCAGCTCGGGGGGCAGCACCGGGATCACGTCGAGGATCATCCACTCGGGCTTGTTGCCGGAGCGGACGAAGGACTCGGTGACCTTGAGGCGCTTGGCGATCTTGCTGCGCTTCTGGCTGGAGGTCTCAAGCAGCATCTGCCAGCGCAGCTTGTAAGCCAGCAGCTCGACGCCGATGAGCCGACCGTGGGAGATGGCCTCCATGAGCCTGGCGAGCAGTTTGGCACCCGCCTTATCAGCGCGAGTGAGCTTCTCGACCAGCTGGTCCACCTCAGGGGCAAACGCCTCCTGGGACAGAAGTTTCAGCAGCTCCTTGATCGCTTCAGCACCCATCTGGGCCTGAAAGTCGGCGGCAGGGTTATGCAGCCGCAGGTCGCGGATGAGGTCCTCGGCGAGGATGTCGCCGGGCAGCAGCGCCATGTAGCGCTGGGTCCCGTCGTAGATGAACCGCTTGATCGGGGTGCCATCGGCACCAACGTCCTGGTTGGCCCGATGCAGAAGCAGGGTGCCACCCGAGGTCGGTAGCGTCTTCTCGTCGAAGCTAATCTTCCAGTAACAGACATTGTTCAGGGGGTCGTAGTTGAAGCCGGTGCGGCCGCCGTTGGTGACCGCATAGGCCTCGAAGTAGAGCACCCGCTCGAGGTCCTTGAGGGGGATGTCCAGCAGGTAGCCGATGCGGCTGGGCACACCCTTGAAGAACCAGACGTGGCTGACGGGGCTCGCCAGCTGGATGTGGCCCATGCGCTCGCGGCGCACGGACTTCTTGGTGACTTCGACGCCGCACTTGTCGCAGGTGACGCCTTTGAACTTCTGCCGCTTGTACTTGCCGCAGAGGCATTCCCAGTCGTTCACGGGTCCGAAGATGCGGGCGCAGAAGAGACCATCGCGCTCGGGCTTGAGGCTGCGGTAGTTGATGGTCTCGGGCTTGGTGACCTCGCCCTTCGACCAGGACCGGATCTTGTCCGGGCTGGCCAGGGTCACGCGGATGCACTCGTAGGCGTTGATGTTTTGCTGCTCAGGATACATAGAGACCTCTCGGGATTCGTCGGAAACGGATGCGGAAGGAGATCAGCCTTCGATGGAGAAGGCCGCGGGTTCTTCCTCCGCCATGCCAGGGTCCAGCTCTTCGCGGGTGAGCATCTCGACATCGATGCAGAGCGCGTTGAGTTCCTTCTTCACCACGTTGAAGCTCTCGGGAAGACCGGGCTCCTTGATGGTCTCGCCCTTGATGATGGCCTGGTAGATCTGGGTGCGGCCATGCATGTCGTCGGACTTGTAGGTGAGCAGTTCCTGCAGGACATGCGCGGCGCCGTAGGCTTCGAGGGCCCACACTTCCATCTCGCCGAAGCGCTGGCCGCCGAACTGGGCCTTGCCGCCGAGGGGCTGCTGGGTGATGAGGCTGTAGGGTCCAATGCTCCGGGCGTGGATTTTGTTGTCCACGAGGTGGTGCAGCTTGAGCATATAGACACAGCCCACGTTCACGGGCTGCTCGAAGGCCTCGCCGGTCATGCCATCGAAGAGCATGGTCTTGCCAGTGACGTCAGGTCCGAGCTTGTTGTTCTTCTCCCAGGCCTGGACCAGGAACTTCTTGATGTCAGCTTCCCGGGCGCCGTCGAAGACGGGTGTGGAGAAGTGGACGCCGAGGGTCTTGCCGGCCCAGCCAAGGTGGCACTCGAGCACCTGGCCGATATTCATACGGGAAGGCACGCCGAGGGGGTTCAGCACGATGTCGACGGGGCGGCCATCGGGCAGGTAGGGCATGTCCTCCACGGGGAGGATGCGGCTGACCACGCCCTTGTTGCCGTGGCGGCCGGCCATCTTGTCACCGACCTGCAGCTTGCGCTTCACGGCCACGTAGCACTTCACGGTCTTGAGGACGCCGGGCATCAGTTCGTCACCCTTGAGCAGGCGCTCCATGCGCTCGTTCAGGATGTCGCGCAGGACCTTGAGCTGGCTCTCGGTCTTGTCGAGGATGTCCAGCACCTCGGCGTTGATGCGGTTCTTGGCGGCGGCCACCGAGACCTGGCGGAAGCGGTGGTAGGGCACAGCCTCCAGCATGTTCTGGGTGAGCTTCTTGGCCTTGGGCAGCAGCTCCTTGCCCTTGTCGTCGGTGAGGACCTCGTCGAGCTCCTTGCCCTTCAGCAGTGTGACGACCTTCTTCTTGGCCTCGGCGCGGATGATGCGCTCCTCGTCGGAGAGATCCTTCTCCCACTTGGCCATCTGGTCGCGCTCGATCTGCTGGGTGCGCAGATCCTTCTCCTGGCCCTTGCGGGTGAAGACCTTGATGTCCACGACGGTGCCTTCGATGCCCGGGGGCACCGTGAGGCTGGCGTCCTTCACATCGCTGGCCTTCTCGCCGAAGATGGCGCGGAGCAGCTTTTCTTCGGGAGACAGGATGGTCTCGCCCTTGGGGGTGACCTTGCCCACCAGGATGTCGCCGTGCTTGACGGTGGCGCCGGTTCGGATGATGCCGCTGTCATCGAGGTTCTTGAGGGCTTCCTCACGGACCTGGGGGATGTCGCGGGTGATCTCTTCAGGGCCCAGCTTGGTGTCGCGGGCGTGGACCTCGAACTCCTCGATGTGGATGGTGGTGTAGAGATCTTCCTTCACCACGCGCTCGGAGATCAGGATCGCGTCCTCGAAGTTGTAGCCGCGCCAGGGCATGTAGGCCACGACCAGGTTGCGGCCCAGGGCCAGTTCGCCGTGGTCGGTGCAGGGACCATCCGCCAGGATCTGGGCGGCGGTCACATACTCGCCCTTCTTCACAAGGGGGGTCTGGTTGAGGCAGGTGTTCTGGTTGCTGCGGGCGAACTTCACCAGGGTGTAGATGTCCACGCCAGATTCGATGCCCTCGGTCTCGGGATCGTCCTCGACGCGCACCACGATGCGGTTGGCATCCACGGTCTCGACGATGCCGGAGCGACGGCAGACCACGCAGGCGCCGGAGTCCTTGGCGGCCACATATTCCATGCCGGTGCCCACGATGGGGGCCTCGGTGCGGATCAGGGGCACGGCCTGGCGCTGCATGTTCGCGCCCATGAGGGCACGGTTCGCGTCATCGTTCTCGAGGAAGGGGATCAGCGAGGCGGCCACGGAGACCACCTGCTTGGGGCTGACGTCCATGAGGGTGACCTTGTCGCGGGAGACGATCTTGGTCTCGCCGGCGTAACGCACCGTCACGTCCTCGTCCTGGATCATCCCGTCCTTGTCCACATGGACATTGGCCTGGGCGATGACGTGGTTGTCCTCTTCCCACGCGGAGAGGTAGAAGGCGTGGTGATCGTACTTGGCAGGGCGCTTGCCGGCCTTTTCGAGCTTCTTGTTCTCGGCGTCGAGGTCCTCGAGGCGAACGATCTCCATGTAGCCAAGCTTGGAGTCGCCCACGCTGGTGACCTTGGCGAAGTGGACGATGCGGCCGTTCTCGATCTTGAGGTAGGGGCTCTCGATGAACCCGAACTCGTTGATGCGGGCGTAGCAGGACAGGGAGCTGATGAGGCCGATGTTCGGGCCTTCAGGGGTCTCGATGGGGCAGATGCGGCCGTAGTGCGAGGTGTGCACGTCGCGCACCTCGAAGCCCGCGCGGTCGCGGCTGAGGCCGCCCGGTCCGAGGGCTGACAGGCGGCGCTTGTGGGTGATCTCGGACAGCGGGTTGGTCTGATCCATGAACTGGGAGAGCTGGCTGGAGCCGAAGAACTCCTTCATGGCCGCGATCACCGGCTTGCTGTTGATCAGGTCGTGGGCCTGCAGGGGGCTGTTGGGATCCTGCGCGATGCTGAACTTCTCCTTGATGGCCCGCTGCACGCGCACGAGGCCGACCCGGAAGCCGTTCTCGAGCAATTCACCCACGGACCGCACGCGGCGGTTGCCCAGGTGGTCGATGTCGTCGGCGCGGACAGGGGCGACCTCGCCGATGTCCTGACGGGTGGTGTCGTACTTTTTCAGGCGCAGCAGGTAGTGCACGGTGCGCACGAAGTCGTCAGTGCCGAGGGTCCGGAAGTCGAGGTCCGTCTTCAGGTCCAGCTTGGCGTTGATCTTGTGGCGACCCACCTTGCTGAGGTCGTACTTCTGGGGATCGAAGAACATGCCGAAGAGCAGCTTCTTGCTGGACTCCAGGGTGGCGGGCTCGCCGGGCCGGATCTTCTTGAAGAGCTCCTTGGCGGCCTCTTCGCTGTCCTCGGTGTGGTCCTTGGCCAGGGTCTCGGAGAAGACCTTGCCCGTGGCGTCCGCTTCGGGGAAGCAGACATCGAAGGAACCGATGTCATTGGCCAGGAACATCTCGAGGTGGGTCTGGACGAAGGGCTCGTTCGCCTCCATGAGCACCTCGCCGGTGTTCATGTTGACGATGTCCTGCAGGAGCACGGCGCCATCCAGCATCTCGCGGGGCACCGGCACGTCCTTCACGCCGGCCTTCTCCATCTGCTCGAGGAGACGGCGGGTGATCTTCTTGTCCTTGGGCAGGAGCACTTCCTTGGTCTTGGGGTGCTTCACGTCCTCGTCGGTCTTCTTGCCCTGGAGGTGCTCGCCCACGGCGACGCTGAGCTTGCCCTTCTTGAGGAAGAAGGTGGCCGGGGTGTAGAAGTGCCGGAGCATCTGCTCGTTGCCGTTGAGGGCCTCACTGAACAGGCCCAGGGCGCGCATGAAGGTGGCGCCGAGGAACTTGCGCTTGCGGTCGATGCGGGCGTAGAGCAGGCCCTTGGCGTCCAGCTCGAACTCGATCCAGGAGCCGCGGTAGGGGATGATCTGGGCGCTGTAGAGGCTCTTGTCCGAGGAGATGCTGAAGAAGACGCCGGGGCTGCGGTGCAGCTGGCTCACGATCACGCGCTCGGTGCCGTTGATGATGAAGGTGCCGCGATCGGTCATGATCGGCAGGTCGCCGAAGTAGACTTCGGAATCCTGGCTCTGCTTGAAGCGGCGGTTGCCCTTGTCGTCCTTGTCGAACTGGTTGAGGCGCACCCGGATCTTCAGGGGGGCAGCGAGGGTGGAGCCGCGCTCGACACACTCGTCCATGCCCATCTTCTGCTTCATGGAGACGGGTTCCTGGCACACGTCGCAGATGGTGGCCGCGTTCTTGTTGCGGGTGCCGCACTTGGGGCAGTCCACCGTCGGGTCCTTCGGGTGGTCCGACACGATGCTGTGGCCGCAGTGCTTGCACTGGGTGCGGAGGTGTTCGAGGCCCAGGTACTTCTCGCACTTGCAGGCCCAGTGGCCCACGGTGTAGTCGAGGAACTCGACCTCGAGGCTGGCGTCGGTGCCGTCGGGGCTCTTGCCGTTCTGCACCGGGAACATGGACTCGAACACGGCCTTGAGGCCGCGGGGTTCCCGCTCGCTGTGCAGCAGGTTCATCTGCAGGAATTCGTCGTAGCTCCGCTTCTGGATGTCGATCAGGTTCGGGATGGGAACCAGGGACCGGATCTTGGAGAAGTTGTGGCGCTGGCGGTAGATGTTCTGCTGAACACTCATGGTTCGCTCCAGATGAAGTTGGCGGAACCTTCTATGGACGGCACGCGGCGGGGTATTTCAGAGCTGCGGGCCTTGGGCAAAGACGGCTTTGTCCCAGGGCCGTGGCCCCGGGTCGGGATTTCAAATACTGATGCGCATGACGCGCGGGTACGCACCGATGGCCACCCCGCCACCGGAAGGTGGAAGGACTGGCCCAGAAACGAGGAGTGCGCTACGGCGGCAGGCGTTTGGCAACCAGGGGCCTTTGGAGGGTCGAGGTCCACTCGGGAATCCGAGCGGAAGGAATAATCGTACCATATTCATGCAAAGTCGCAAAGCGTAAGGTGTGGGACACACCCTACGCTCTGCGTTATTGCTGAAGAAAAAGCTACTTGACTTCGACCTTGGCGCCGGCCGCTTCGAGCTTTTCCTTGATCTTGGCAGCCTCGTCCTTGGCAATGCCTTCCTTGACGGCCTTGGGAGCGCCGTCAACCAGGTCCTTGGCTTCCTTCAAGCCGAGGCCCGAGACGATCTCGCGGACCGCCTTGATGACGTTGAGCTTGTTGGCGCCAGCCTCGAGGAGGATGACGTTGAACTCGGTCTGTTCCTCGACAGCGACGGCAGCGGTCGCGCCAGCGGCGGGAGCGGCCATGGCGGCGGCGGAAACGCCGAAGCGGTCCTCGAGAGCCTTGACCAGGTTGGCCAGGTCGAGGACGGTCATGGTTTCGATTTCAGCGATGAGCTGATCGGCAGTGAGAGCCATGATGGTCTCCTAAAATTCGAAAATGGGGTTATGGATTCGGGGTTGGGTACTACTCGCCGGCCTTCTGCTTGCGGATGCCCTCAAGGACGACCGCCAGACCGGAGATGGGGTACTTCATGAGGTAGAGCAGCTTGCTCAGCAGGACATCGCGGCTCGGGAGCTCGGCCAGGGCCTGCAGCTGCTTTGCGTCGATGGACTTGCCGTCCATGATGCCGGCCTTGAAGGTCGCGGCGGGATTGTCCTTCAGGAAGCCGTTGACAGCCTTGGCCAGGGCAATGACATCGTCACTGGTGGTGGCGATGGCGCTGGCGCCCTTGAAGGAACCGCCCAGGGCTTCGAAGGAGGTGTCCTTCACGGCCAGGCGGAGCAGGGTGTTCTTGCTGACACGATACTGGGCCTTGCTATCGCGGACGCTCTTGCGGAAGGCGGTGTCCTTCCCGACCACGAGCCCCTTGAATTCGATCACGACCGCCGAGGTGGCGGACGCGAAGGTCTCCTTGAGCACGGCGACTTCGGCGTATTTCTTGGTCTTTTCCATGGTCAGCCCCCTACTTCTCAACGACTGCGGTGTTGAGGGTGATGGAGGGGCCCATGGTGGAGGCGATGTACATCGTCTTCACATACTTGCCCTTCGCCGCAGGCGGCTTGGCCTTGTGCACGGCATCGATGAGCGCCTTGGCGTTCTCTTCCAGCTTCTGGACGCCGAAGGAGAGCTTGCCGACGGGCGCGTGGATGATGCCGGTCTTGTCGACGCGGTACTCCACCTTGCCGGCCTTGATCTCCTTGATGGCCTTCGTCACATCGAAGGTCACGGTGCCGGTCTTGGGGTTGGGCATGAGGCCCCGGGGTCCGAGCACTTTGCCCAGTCGACCGACGCCCTTCATCATGTCGGGGGTCGCGACGAGGGCATCGAAGTCGAGGAATCCACCGGCGATCTTCTCGACCAGCTCATCCCCGCCCACGATCTCGGCGCCCGCAGCTTCCGCTTCCTTGATCTTTTCACCGCCTGCGATCACCGCTACACGCATGGTCTTGCCCGTTCCGTGGGGCAGGACGATGGTGCCACGGACCATCTGGTCCGCGTGCCGGGGATCCACTCCGAGTCGCATGTGGACTTCCACGGTCTCGTCGAACTTGGCGAAAGCCATGTCCTTCACGACCGTGAGCGCGTCCCGCAGCTCGTAGAGGCGATCTTCGATCTTGGCCGCGGCAGCCCGGTACTTCTTTCCAGGTTTGGCCATATTGGCTCCATTCGAACGATCTCCCGCGATGACGGTCGCGGTGGCCGGGATCGCCGCACGTCGCGGCTCTCCAATGAAGTGCAATCCGCCCGGACCCAGGGTCCGGGAGGGAAAGGATGGTCTAGTCGATGACGTCGACGCCCATGGAGCGGGCGGAGCCGGCGATGGAGCGGACGGCGGCCTCGAGGTTGCCGGCGGTGAGGTCGGGCATCTTGACCTTGGCGATCTCGGCGAGCTGCTCGCGGGTGATCTTGCCGACCTTCTCCTTGTTGGGAGTGGCGCTGCCCTTGGTCAGGCCGAGCTTCTTCATGATCAGCACGGCGGCGGGAGGGGTCTTCAGGATGAAGCTGAAGCTGCGGTCGGCAAACACGGTGATGACCACGGGCAGGGTCGTGCCCTTCTCCACCTGGCCCACGGACTTCGCGTTGAACTGCTTCACGAACTCCATGATGTTGACGCCGTGCTGGCCCAGCGCGGGACCGACGGGAGGGGCCGGCGTGGCCTCGCCCGCAGGCAGCTGCAGCTTGATGTATCCAGTGATCTTCTTAGCCATGTCTTGTTCTCCCGCGACTGATTCCGGCGAATGCCGGCGACGGTCGCCTTAAAGGGTGCGAAAAGGGCGTCAGCGCTTTTCGACCTGGATGAAGTCGAGCTCCACAGGGGTGCTGCGACCGAACACCGTCACCATCACCTTGATGGTGGAGCGCTCTTCGTGGATCTCGTCCACATCCCCTTCGAAATTGGCGAAGGGGCCGTCTATGATACGGACCTTTTCGCCCTTCTCAAAGTGGTATTTAGGCTTGGGCTTCTCCTGGGTCTCTTCCGTGTGGTGCATGATCTGCCGGACTTCCTCGTCCGTCAGGGGCGTGGGCCGCTTCTTGTTGGCCCCCACGAAGCTGGTGACCTTCGGGGTGTTGCGCACCAGGTGCCAGTCGGCATCGGCCATCTCCACGGAGCCATCGGGCTTGTGCTCGACCTGGATCTGGACCAGCAGGTAGCCGGGGAAGGACTTGCGCTTCTTGACGACGCGCTCCTTCTTGCCGGACTTCGCGTCGACCTTCATCTCCTCGTAGGTCTCCTCCGGGATCTGGATGTCCCCGAAGCTTTCCGAGCGCTCTTCCATCTTGATGCGCTGCCGGAGATGCTCCATCACCTTGGCTTCGTAGCCCGAGTAGGTGTGGATGATGAACCACTTCAGCTCGCGGCCCTGGGGCTGCGGGGTAGTGTCCTGGGGGGTGCTCACGAGATCAGTCACGGATGCCTCCACTTAGCGCGTCTTCAGCCACAAGGCTGCGAAGCCCTTGGAGAGGACCCAGTCCACGGCCCAGAGGTAGACCCCAACGAAGACCGAGATGACCACCACCGTCCAGGCGGAGGTCAGGACCTTCTCTTTGCTGGGCCAATCCACCCGGCTGAGTTCGGCCGAGAGATCCTTTGCCTGCTGCTTGATGGCACCGATCACGTGGGACCCCATTGAATGGACATGGATCAGAAAAACCTGGCCCCGAGCGAGAGCGCCGGGGCCTGGGATGTGGCAGGGGAGACAGGCTTCGAACCCGCGACCTGCGGATTTGGAGTCCGCTGCTCTACCAACTGAGCTACTCCCCTGTGGGAACCGCCCGGACACCAGATGGCGCCGGGCGGGAGCCCTCGGGTC
Source organism: Holophagaceae bacterium (assembly GCA_013334395.1). Classification (GTDB taxonomy): domain Bacteria; phylum Acidobacteriota; class Holophagae; order Holophagales; family Holophagaceae; genus Geothrix. The sequence goes on from JAAXXS010000036.1 coordinate 14,510, forward strand.
CGGAAGCTACTTCGCCTCGCGGTGAACCCGGTAACCGCCACAGAAACGGCAGAACTTGTTGAATTCAAGCTTGCCCGTGGTGGTCTTCTTGTTCTTGGTGGTGCTGTAGTTCTTGCGTTTGCATTCCTGGCACTGCAGGTGAATGATGTCGCGCATTATGACCTCCTGGTCGGAGGGCGGATCGGGCTTTAGGCCAGGATCTCGCCCACGTTGCCGGCGCCTACCGTACGGCCACCCTCGCGGATGGCGAACTTGAGACCCTTGACCATGGCGATGGGCTGGATCAGTTCGACGGTCAGGGTGACGTTGTCACCAGGCATCACCATCTCACGGCCCTCTTCGAGCTCGATGGAACCGGTCACGTCAGTGGTGCGGAAATAGAACTGGGGACGGTACTTGTTGAAGAAGGGGGTGTGGCGGCCGCCCTCTTCCTTGGTCAGCACGTACACCTGGGCATTGAACTTGGTGTGGGGGGTGATGCTGCCGGGCTTGGCAAGCACCTGACCGCGCTCCACGTCCTTGCGCTCCACGCCGCGGAGCAGGATGCCGGCGTTGTCGCCAGCCTGACCCTGGTCCAGGGACTTGCGGAACATCTCGACGCCCGTCACGACCTTCTTGACGGTGTCGCGGAGGCCGACGATCTCGATTTCCTCGCCAACCCGGACGATGCCGGCTTCGATGCGGCCGGTCACCACGGTGCCGCGGCCGGTGATCGTGAACACGTCCTCGACGGGCATGATGAAGGGCTTGTCGACGGCGCGGGCCGGATCGGGGATGTAGGAATCCACCGCAGCCATGAGCTCATGGATGCAGGCGCAATCGGCATGATCCGGGGTCTCGGCGTGGTCCAGGGCCAGACGGGCGGAACCCTTGATGATGGGGATGTCGTCGCCGGGGAACTGGTAGAGGGACAGCAGGTCGCGGATCTCCATCTCGACCAGCTCGGTGAGCTCGGGATCGGCGATGTCGACCTTGTTCATGAAGACCACGATGTAGGGCACGCCAACCTGGCGGGCCAGGAGGATGTGCTCACGGGTCTGGGGCATGGGGCCGTCAGTGGCAGCAACCACCAGGATGGCGCCGTCCATCTGGGCAGCGCCCGTGATCATGTTCTTGATGTAGTCCGCGTGGCCGGGGCAGTCGACGTGCGCGTAGTGGCGCTTCTCGGTCTGGTACTCGACGTGGGCGGTGTTAATCGTGATCCCGCGGGCCTTCTCTTCGGGCGCGGAGTCGATCTGGTCGTAAGACTTGGTCTCGCCGCCGAACTTCTTCGCCAGAACGTAGGTAATGGCCGCAGTCAATGTGGTTTTGCCATGATCCACGTGGCCGATGGTGCCGATATTTACGTGGGTCTTGGAACGGTCAAATTTCTCTTTGGCCACGGATACCTCCTGGAAAGTGGAGTGAGAATGAAGGGAGAACAAACTGAAGCAGGTGGAGCCCACAACCGGGCTTGAACCGGTGACCTCTTCCTTACCAAGGAAGTGCTCTACCACTGAGCTATGTGGGCCTTGAACCTTGTCGCCGACCGGACAAGTCCGGCTGACGGGGAGGGTGGAGCGGGAAACGGGGTTCGAACCCGCGACATTCAGCTTGGAAGGCTGACGCTCTACCAACTGAGCTATTCCCGCGGTGGAAACCCGGGGGACGCGATTCCAGAACTCCGATGGTGCGGGAGGACTGGTGCCGAGAGAAGGATTCGAACCTCCGTAACGCGATGCGTGGCAGATTTACAGTCTGCTGCCATTAACCACTCGGCCATCTCGGCATACTCGTCCGGTGCCCCTCCCGGGGCTTGTCAATGCTTTTCGGGAAGACCCGAAAACCATCCCATTTGGAACCCCTGCCGGGGCTCCATGTCAGGGTCACTGCGAGGCAGGGCTTTCCTGACAGGGAACTCGAAAGGTATCACGGCAACCGCACCGCCTCAAGTGGAAACTTCTGGAGTGCTGCTCGGCAGCGAAGCTTCCGGTCCGCGCCGGGCGAGCACGCGGAAGAGCGTCACCGCCGCGGCGGCCGACACGTTCAGGCTTTCGACGCCCCCGGGCATGGAAATGTGAAGCAACCCGTCGCAGTGCTCGCGGATCTTCTGGTGCAGGCCCTCGCCCTCGGCACCCATGACCAGACCCGTGGGGCGGTCGAAGGCTTCCAGCAGGTAGTCGCGGCTGTTCTCGCTTAGGGCGAGCCCATAGATCCACAGGCCGGCCGCCTTGAGGTCCTCGAGGGTCCGGCTCAGGTTCACGACCCGGCATACGGGCACCCGCCCGGCGGTGCCGGCACTGGCGCGGACCACGGTCTCGTTGACGGTGGCGGAGCGACGCTCGGGAAGGATCACGCCATCCACTCCGGCGGCGGCGGCGGAGCGCAGGATGGCGCCCAGGTTGTGGGGATCGGTGATGCCATCCAGGATCAGCACCAGCGCGGCATTCCCCCTGTCGGCGATCCGGGCCAGCACTTCCTCGAGCTCCGCGTAGACGAAGGGACCACCCTCGCCCAGGATCCCCTGGTGGCGCTGCCCCGGGCTGCGGCGGTCAAGACCCTCCATGGGTTCGCGGTGGATCACGACACCGGCCTGGCGGGCGGCGGCGACCAGCTTCGACAGCCTTCCCCAGGCGGCGGGGGCGATCCAGAGGGTGTGGAGTTCACCTCTGGCAAGGGCCTCTTCACAGGCGTGGGGGCCGGGAAAACGCATGGCCTGATTCCTCTCTAGAACGACTTACGGAACCCGAGCGCCAGGAGGTGCCCCATGGCTTCCATGCGGGACCGGGTGCCGACACCGCGGTAGCCCGTCGAGCTCCAGACGCCGCCCAGCCGGGTGGTGTCCTGGTCCTCGCTCTGGCGGTACTGGTAGCCGAAATTCAGCTCTCCGTTCCAGACCTTGTAGCCAGCGCCGATTGAGAACGCTGCCGTGCGAGAGCCGCCCAGGAGGGGCTCGGCGGCGGCGGCCTGGACGCTGGGCTGGTCGAGAAACAGGCCCGCGCGCACGGTCCAGGACTTACCCAGTTCCAGCTCGGACGAGACGCCGAGGCCAAGGTGGCCCTTGGTCGCGGGCAGCTCACTGGGGGCCTTGGTGACACCGATGGGCGTGCTCACGCTGGCGAAGCTGGGCACCTTCAGGCCGCCAGAGGTCCAGCGGAGGTCGGTCTCCACCGTGAGGCCGGGTGTGAGGCGATGGCGCACTCCGATGGCGGTCTGCGAAGGCAGCTCCAGGGTGGCGCTGCCGACCCGGGGTGTGGAAGCCGCCAGCAGGGCGGTGGCGCGAGCGCCGGTGCCCTGTGCGGCACTGCTTAGGCCATCGTTGGCATAGAGCCCCAGGGGGGCGCCCCGGAAGTCCGCCTTCAGGCTGAGGTCGCCCTTGAGGCCGGACTGGTGCGTGAAGCCTAAGGTCCATCGCGGGTTCATGGCCCAGCGCAGCCCAAGGGAGTAGCTGGGCACGGTCTTGTTGCCGCTCTCACCCACGCGCTGCTCCACCAGGCCATCCACACCCGTGGAGACCGCACTGGGCACGCCCAGTCGCACCACGGTGGTGGCATCAAAGGCGAGGCGCGCCACACCGAGGCCGACTCCGACGGAGAGATTGGGACTGAGGGACCAGGCGGCCTGTCCCTCCAGGCGGCGAGCCGAGAAATCGAGGCCATCCCCGAGAAAGCGGCTCGGCGCGTCATTCATCAAAGTCCGATGGAGGAGGTAGGGCTGGTCCAGCTTGAGACCGAGCGTCAGGGTCGCGGACCTCCGCATCGCCAGCCCGAAGCCACCGATGCTGCGGTTGCGGTTGGTGCCGAACACCGTCTTCTGGTTCGACTCCATGCTCTGCTGGACATCCGAGAGCTCCACGCCGAACGCCAGATAGGCGCTGCTCTTGTCCTTCAGGGAGGACAGCAGCGCGGGGTTGGAGGTCGCGGCCTCCAGGCTGAAGCCATAGGCCACCTGGGCCCCGCTGCGGGAGATGCCCACTGGGTCCACGGCCAAAAGGGCCATGCCCTGGGCCATAGCCGGCAGGGTCCCCAGCAGCAGCCCCGCTCCGATCATTCCACGAACCACATGCGCCATATCGCCCTGCCTCCGAGACACGCTTCTTAAGTGGCTCAAACCCCCTAAGGGTTCAAGGCCAAGGTTCCAGGATCGCCAAAAGGGGCCATTTAACCAAGTGAAGGATTCAGATCAGCGCTCCGATTCGCCCATGACCCGCACCAGCAGGCGGTCCACGAGTTCCCAGACCTCCAGGAGGGCCGCCAGGCACATCACCAGGCCAAGACCCAGGGCCACGGCCCGTCCCCAGGGACCCATCAGGGTCCGACAGAGGCTTGGCCACTGCCAGAATTCGGCCGGCAGGCGCAGGCGCCCATAGACCGCCAGGGTGGACAAAAGCATCCCGCCCCACAGCAGGTAGAAGAACCTCAACGCTCGGAAGAGGACGTCCAGGGAGAAGGGACGGGGTCGGGGGGCAGGCATCGAGGGTTCAGCATAACCCGGGACAGCGCTCACCCCGGCAGCTCGATGTGGAACCGGGTACCCTCTTCCCAGTTGGTCGTGAAGCCGACCTTCCCGCCCAGGACGGTCTCGCCCAGGACCTTCATGGCGTAGGTTCCAAGGCCCCGACCGCGGGCAGCCTTGGTGCTGAAGGAGCGCTGGAACACCCGGTCCACGACCTCCGGTGCCATACAACCGGGGTTCTGGACGAAGAAGGTCGGCTGGCCAGAGCAGACCTGATACCACAGCTTGGCCTGACCCCCCGGCGGAAGCGCCTCCAAGGCGTTCTGGACCATGTTGCCAAGTACCCGGCACAGGATCGCGAGGTCCGTGCGGACTGGCGCCGTCTGCGCAGGGGACGGCAACCGGAGGACTCGCGCACGCGCCTCTGGGGCCAGGGATTCCTCCAGGCGGCCCAGGATCTGTTCGGGTGAGACCAGGCGGAGGTCCACCACCACCTCCCCGCTCTCGGCGAGGAGAAGCCGGTGCTGAGACTCCACCTCGGCCTTGAGGTGACCAGCCACATCGAGCAGCCGCTCGGCGACCACGGCAGGCTCGGCCCCGGCCCCCTGCAGCATGTCGACCCAGCCCTGCAGCCCCTCCAGGGAGTGCATGAGGTCATGGATGAAGACCCGCTCCAGGGCGTCCCGCCGCTTGGTCGAGCTGATGTCCTGGAAGGTGACCAGCATCAGCCCCTGCCCCGCCACCGAGAGCGGCAGCGCCCGTACGTTGAATTCCCGGGCCTCCCAGCGGCCCTCCCGCCGGATGCTGATGAGCCACTCGCTGGTAGCCGCCTGCCCGGTCCTCTGGGCGGCCGCCACGGCGTCCATCATGCCGCAGCGCCCGCAGGCTCGGGCCGTGCCGCAGCCATCGGGGCCTTCCGCCCGGTGGATGCACTCGATGGCCTCGCCCACCCGGCTACCCTGCTGGTCCGCGACGCCTTCACGGACCAGAGCTTCGATCAGGATCGGGTTCGCCGCCACGATCTGGCGCTGCTCGTTCATGATCACGGCGTAGGTGTCCACAGCCTCGAGCACCGCCCGGGCCACGAGATCCCCGAGGCAGAGCTCGGCCTGCCCAGCCACCTCCGTGGGCGTCGCCCTGCC
>JAAXXS010000037.1 GCA_013334395.1 Holophagaceae bacterium
AGCTGGTCGGCGGCGTCATTGGCATCGCGTTCATGCTGGCCCTCTCCCAGGTGGACCTCGCCACCCTGCAGGACCATCCGCGTCCCCTGATCGCCACCTACCTGGTCATGATCGCCATGCTGGCGGCGGTGCTGGTGGTCGGCCCCAAGATCAACGGCGCGCACCGCTGGCTGCGGCTCGGCCCTCTTAGCATCCAGCCCTCGGAGCTGTTCAAGCCGGTCTCGGTGCTCATCACGGCCTACTGGATGGTCCGGCACCGCGAGGCCTGGCGCAACCACCGGGACGCCCTGCCCAAGCTGCTGAGCCTCGCGGGAATTCTCGTGGTGCCCCTGGCCCTTATCCTCCGCGAGCCCGACTTCGGCACCACCTTCCTCATCGTCTTCGTGGCCTTGATGGTGGTCTACCTCGGCGGGGCGCCCAAGTGGATCTTCGCCCTCGCCATTCCTGTCCTCGGCGCTCTGGGAACGGCCTTTGTGGTGTTCTCTCCCTACCGCCTGGCCCGGGTCACGAGCTTCCTCAACCCCGAGGCGGATCCCCTCGGCAAGGGCCACCAGGCCCTCCAGAGTCTCGTGGCCGTGGGCAACGGCGGCCTCCTGGGCGTGGGGCTCGGGGCGGGTCGGCAGAAGCTCTTCTACCTGCCCGAGGCCCACACGGACTTCATCTACGCGGTCATCGCCGAGGAGGCCGGCCTCATCGGCACCGTGGCGGTCCTCACGCTCTTCGTGGGGATCCTGTGGCGCGGCTACCGCATCGCCAGCCGCGTGGGCGACAGCTACCTGAAGCTCTGCGCCATGGGCTTCGTGCTGCTGCTGGTGGTGCAGGCCCTCATGAACATGAGCGTGGTGCTCTCCATGGCGCCCAACAAGGGCATCCCCCTGCCCTTCATCTCCTTCGGCCCCAACAGCCTCATCACCAGCCTCATCTGCCTGGGCTTCCTGCTGGCCATCAGCAAGGACACCGCCTGAGGCTCAGCCGAGGCGCAGGGGCTCGTCGTCGTCCTCGTCCACGAGGGTGATGTTGGAGCCGCCGCCGAGCAGCACCGCATCCTCGAACATGTTCTTCAGCTTCGGCTCGAAGCGCTCCGCCTGGGCCAGGCGCAGGTCGGTCTTCAGGTCCACGCTGGTGCGGACGAGGCCCTGGATTGCCGCCGCTTCCAGGCCAAAGAGCGCACCGAGCACCTTGAGCGGATTCAGCGCGTGCACGGCGCCTAGGCGCGTGGCGAAGGAGAGGACGCCCTCCTCGAAGCGGGGCTCGAGGACAACCGTGCGCAGGTCCAGGGGAGTCTCCGCCTTCGCGCCGCCGCGATCCCAGGACCAGCTGTCCGCCGCCAGGAAGCCACGGAGCCCGGCCGCCACCCGGTCCTGGCTTCCTGCCGGCACCGCCCACCGCCACCAGGCGCGCAGGGCGAGGTCCACCAGCGGCGTCGCATAGGCGGGCAGCGGTGTCCACGTGTGGATGTGGAGCCCCGGCGGCAGGCGCCGGTTCAGGCGCGCCAGCAGGAGCGGCGCCGCTTCCGCAGGCTCCCGCTTCAGCACCGCATCCATGCACTCTGCGGTGCCACCCACCCGGGCTGGCAGCGGCAGGCCGACGCTGAGCATGGGCCGTGGGCGCTTGCCCATGTCCAAGGCCAGGCCAACGCCCTCGAGACGGAATGTCTGCAGGAAGACCGCGTGGAGGTCGCCATCGTCGAAGGAGAGCGCGCGGTCTTCCTTCGCGTAGGAGAACCGGATCAGCAGGCGCCGGGTATCAAGATGCAAGAGGGCGGCGCGGCGCTTCCGGGCCTTCTCGACGAGCGGCTTCAGGCTCGACTCGAGCGCATGAAGATCCGTGCGTCCAGCCTTCCCGTGCCGAGCCGACCGGAGGATTTCTCCGGCATCCTCCACGAGATCGGAAGCAATGACAGTCTGCGTCCACGCAGCGGCATCGAGCGATGCCGCACCCGCGATGAAGGCCCGGAGATCCAGCAGGGGAGCGGGTTCCAAGCTGGCCGACGCGGCCTCCATCCCGGCGAGGACCGCCTGCAGTTGCTGTTTCCTGAGCTGGATTTCGGCCGGGACACCCGCATTGGCGATACGTAGGTTCACGTATCCAGAGTCGGCGTCGGAGGGGGGAATGGAAGATGGAGAGGTCATTTTAGGCCCTTGGATTCCCAGGATGACAGGGTCGGGTGCGGTCAATCCGGGGAGCGATTTCCACATCCACTGTGGGAACCCGCGGGCTGGATTCCAAGAACTCCTTTCAGCAAAAGCCACTTGCTGGATTGCCCGGTTTTGGTGGCATGAGCACTCGCGATTGACCGGTTGACATCTGCTTCGGGGTTCGTTCCCGGAACCACTCTTTGCCTTCTCTGCCCAGTCGGGGCAAGCTGGGAAGACCGCCATGATCCACGATCCCTACATCGTCCCCCCGCTCCCTGCGACCTGGCCCTTCGAGCCTGGCACACCTCTCCGTCCGCTTGGCTGCCGCCTGAACCGCGAGCTCCCGGGACTGGGCGGCGGCTGGCGCGTCTGCACCCCCGGGGCCATCGAACCCTCGGGCGAAGCTGTTCCCCTCGCAGGCGCCTTCGGCCGTGGCGGCGTCATCCGCGCCGGTGACATGGTGCTCCGGCCCTACCGCCGGGGCGGCCTGCTGCGCCACCTCAACGAGCGCACCTACCGCACCCACCTCCGCTTCGCCGCCGAGCACGCGATTCACCGCGGACTCTGGGAAGCGGGCTTTCCCACGGTCGAGCCCCTGGGCTATGCCTGGCGCCCCACCCGGTTCGGCGTGGAGGGCGTGCTGTTCACGCGGATGGCCGAAGGCGACTCCTGGCCCCACCGCTGGGACCTGAGCGCCGAACGCGCCGGGGCCATCCGACAGGCCCTCGCCTGTCTCTGCGAGTGGGGCCTCTGGTCACCGGATCTGAATGCGACGAACGTGCTGCTGCCGCCGGGCGGTGGCGCGCTCTTCCTGGACTGGGACCGCGCCGGCTTCACGGCCTCCGACGTGGATCTGATGCCCCGCTACCGCGCCCGCCTGGAGCGAAGCCTGCAGAAGCTCGGCGCCCCCGCCGAGGCCTTCGCGGTCATTGCACCTGCGCCGCGTCCGTGATGATCACCGGCTTCACCGGCAGGTTCAGGAAATCGCTGCGCTTGTTGCTGGTCTTCACCGCCTTGATGCGGTCGACCACGTCCATGCCCTGGATCACCTTGCCGAACACGCAGTAGCCCCAGGTCTGGTCGTTGGCCTTGCTCTTGAAATCAAGCGCCGGATTGTCCACCACGTTGATGAAGAACTCCGCGGCGGCGCTGTTGGGATCCGGCGTGCGGGCCATGGCGAGGGTGCCCCGCTTGTTCTTCAGTCCTGCCGCCAGGGCGCGGTCCGCCTCATTGGGAATGGCGGGATCCGTCCGCTTCTTGCCAAGGTAGTCCACGTACCCGCCGCCCTGGATCATGAAACCCGGGATGACGCGGTGGAAGATGGTTCCCTTGTACTGGCCCTTCTTGACGTATTTGAGGAAGTTCTCCACAGTCCGGGGCGCCGCTTCCGGCTCCAGCTCCAGCACGATCGCGCCCAGAGAGGTGGTGAGCTTCACGCGGGGCTTCGGACCGGCGGCCAGGCCGAGCGCGGCGAGGGACAGCAGGGCTGCGATCAGGGGGCGCATCAGGATCTCCGGGGGATGCCCCATGGTAGCCGCAACCGGCTTCGATCAGTAGGCGCCCAGGCTCCGGGCGATGGCGTCCCGCTGACCCTTGAAGCCCTGTTCGTCCCGGCTCTCCTTGATCACGGAGCGGGCCTGGTCCCGCTGGCCCAGCTTCAGCATGGCCTGGGCCCGCATGAGGGCCACCCAGCCCCGCTGTTCCGGCGCGAGGGACTTGCCCGGATAGAGGGCCAGCGCCCCGCGGGCATCGCCGGCCTGCAGCCGCAGGTCCCCCACCAGGATGCTCACGGGCTCCCGCAGCTCCCCTTTCTCGGTCAGGCGCGTCAGCCAGCCTTCCGCCTCGCTGTGGCGCTGCGCGGCGGTCTCCTTGGCCCCCAGGGGGCGCTGGAGCAGCCGCAGGATGACCTTCACGCGCTCGGGGCCCGGCTGGGCCCGCGGCAGGGCGCTGCGGACGGCGGGCCAGTTCTCCAGGGCCGCCTCGGCCCGGGCCCGGACCAGGGCCTCTTCCGGCGTGTCGCCCTTGGGCGGCATGAGCTTCAGGACCTGCCTGGGCTGGGCCTCGGGCTGGACCTTGGCCAGGGCGGCCTTGCGCGGCGCGACCCGCTGGGCCGCAGGAAGGTCGGCCAGCAGCGAGGGCAGGACCTCCAGCAGGCCGTGCACGGCGAACAGCTCGGCGACCCCGAGGCGCAAGCGAGGATCCAGCGCGCCGAAAGCGCCCGGCTTCATCCGCGCCAGCAGCTCACCCGGGAAGCCCTTCTCGAGGCGCTGACCCGCCCAGGCATTCCAGGCCTCGGCCCAGAGCTTCCTCACCTCCGCACTCTCGCGCAGGACCGGATCCATCTTGTCGACCAGCGTCAGGCACTCCTCCCACTGGGTCTTGCCGGCGAGCAGGCGCAGCTCCACGACCTGGGCGGTCCCCTTGGGCAGGTTCTTGCCGCCCTTCCGCACCTCGGCCAGCAGGGACTCGGCGCTGGGCAGGTCCTTGGCATCCGGCAGGCTGCCGTCCGTCAGCAGGCTGGCGAGGGCGAGGCGCGCATCATCGGCCTGAGTGGATTTCGGGAAGTCCTTGACCAGCTTCCGGAGCACCTGGGCCGCGCCCTTGGGGTCGCCGGAGCGGCCGAGCAGGCGGCCCCAGGCCAGTTCCAGACGGGGGGTCAGCTCGCTGCTCGGATAGAGCCGGGCGAAGTCCTTGCGGGCGGCCTCAGCCTGGTCCCGGGCGCCCGTGACCATGAGCACCTCGGCGATGGCCGCGAGCCCCCGCTCGCTGGGCTTCTGGCTGCCGGGGAGGGGCTTCAGGGCCTGCACGATGGGCAGGGCCTCCTGGGGCCGCCCCTGCTCCACCAGCAGCCAGATCAGCAGCTCCTGGGAGTGTCGCTTCCGCTCGGCAGGCATGTCCGAGGCCAGTGCGTTGTGGAGCCTTCCTTCGGCATCCTTGTAGCGCTTCTGGGTGAGGGCATCCTCCGCCAGGATGGTGTTCGCCTCCCCCATGAAGGGTGACTTCGGCCACTGGCGCTCCAGCTTCTTGAGCGCCACGGCGGCGGCCGGGAGGTTGCCCACCCGGGCCTCGAGCATGCCCTGGGCGTAGAGCACCAGCTCCCGCTCGGGCACCTTGCTGGACTTGAAGCTGTGGCCCTTCAGCCGGGCCAGCGCGGCCTTGATGGAGGCGGCGTTCTCAGCGCCGAGGGCCTCCTTCGCCAGCTCCGCCGCCTGGGCATCGCTCATGCCTCCGCTGTGGGCCTTGCCCTGCTTCGCCGAAGGCGCGGCGGCGTGGGGAGGTTCCTGCCCCGCAGCCAGGAGGGGCGCGACCAGCAGCAGCGCCGCCGACCCGAGCCGCCGGAGGCTCACGAGAGCCACCGCGCGAGGAGGTTCTTCTTGCCGTGCTCGAACTCCTCTTCCGAGAGCATGCCCTTACCCTTCAGGGTGGCGAGGCGCTCCAGGTCCGCCAGGGCGTCCGGCTTCGCAATCCCACCGCCGGGTGCCATCTGGTTGGCCAGAATCTCCATGCGGCCGAGGGTCGTCTCCAGCCGCTCGGCGCGCTCGGTCAGGGCCTTCACCTGAAGGCGCAGCTCATCGCGCTCGTGGGCCAGGTCCCGGCGCTCCATGAGCCGCCGCAGGGTGTTGCGGAACTGGTCGATCTGCATGGGCTTCGTGACGAAGTCAAAGGCGCCCAGCTCCATGGCCTCCGTGGCCTCGCGCACGCTGCCGAAGCCCGTGAGCACCAGCACCGTGCAGCTGGGGTTTTGCTTCAGCGCGCACTTGAGGACGTCCATCCCGGTCTTGCCGGGCATGACCAGGTCCGTGATCACCAGGTCGAAGGGGGGCTGCTCGCTGCGCAGCTTCAGCTCGGCCTCCTCCCCCGTGGCGGCCGTGACCACGTGAAACCCCTCCTGGGTGAGCAGGGTCGAGAGGGTCTCCCGGGGCATGGGGTCGTCATCCACCAGCAGCAGGCTGGGGGTCGGGCGATGGGGCGGAACGATGGGGCGGGTCAAGGGAGTCCCCTGGAATGATCTGACAATACCCTCTTCGGAGGCGAAGCGCAGGAACTCAAGCCTTGGAACTGTTCCTTTTGCTTCATGCGGCCCCCCTCAACCGGTAGACGAAGGCCAGCACCTGCGCCACGGCCTGGAAAAGGTCATTGGGAATGGGCTGGTCCAGCTCCACGGCACGGTAGAGGGCCCGCGCCAGCTCCGGCCGCTCCAGGATCGGCACGCCCGACTCCCGCGCCCGCTCCCGGATCTTGAGCGCCAGGTGATCCAGCCCCTTGGCGACACAGACCGGCGCGGCGGTCTTGTCGTCATAGCGCAGCGCCACCGCCACGTGCGTGGGATTGGTCACCACCACCGTCGCCTTGGGCACCGCGGCGAGCATCCGGCGGCGGGCCGAGGCCATCATGAGGCCCTTCTGCCGCTGCTTGACCTCGGGGCTGCCGTCCGCATCCTTGGCCTCGTCCTTGATCTCCTGCTTCGTCATGCGGATGCTCTTCTCGAAGGCACTGCGCTGCCAGGCGAAGTCTGCGATGGCCAGCACCAGCATGGCGAGCATCACGTTGCGATAGAGCGCGAAGACGGCGCTCTGGAAGAGGTCAAGGGAATGCCCCAGGGGCAGTTTCAGGGTGGACAGCAGCACCGGCACCCGGGGCTCCAGGACCGCATAGGCCACCCAGGCCAGGAGGGCGAACTTGGCCAGGCTCTTCACCAGCTCCACCAGGGACCGCAGCGCGAAGAGGCGCTTGAAGCCCTGGGCCGGATTCAGCCGGTCGAACTTCAGCTGGAGCGGCTTGGTGTTGAAGCTGAACCCCCGCTGGGCGAAGCCCACCGCCAGGGCCAGCAGCAGGTTGAGGGCGAGGAAGGGCAGCAGCAGCCGCCCGAGGATCTGCATCAGGTCCCCGACCAGGGTGATCCGTCCCGCTTCGGCCAGGGCGCCGGGCCGGGCCAGCTGGAGGAAGTGCGCCACCTGCTTCGCCAGGAGCGCCACGGTGGCGCTGCCCAGGCCCAGGAACAGGAAGAAGTTGCCCCAGAGCAGGATGGCCCCGTCGAAATCCGCGCTGCGGGGGACGGAGCCCTCGTCCCGGGCCTTTTGCCGGCGGCGGGGAGTGGCGGTCTCGGTCCGGGCGGGGTCCTGGGCCACCTCAGCCTCCCAGCAGCTTCAGGGCCAGCCTGGGTCCGGACTCCAGCATGGGTCGCAGCCAGGGGCCCAGCTCGCGCAGGACCAGGCCCAGGATCACCATGCCGAGGGAGATCTTCAGGGGGAAGCTCAACTGCAGAAGCTGGAGCTGGGGCATGAACTTGCCGGAGATGCCGAGGATCAGGTCCAACAGGAACAGCACAGCCAGAACGGGGAAGGCCAGCTGGAAGCCCTTGGCCAGCAGCTGGCCGATCAGGGTGATGAGGCCCATGACCTGCAGCGGGACGCCCTGACCCATGGGAGCGACGCGGTAGCTGTCCACCAGGGCGAGGATCAGCTGGTGGTGCAGCCCCGTGACGAAGATCATGAGCGTCGCCATCTGCATCATCAGCGTCCCGGAGACCGAGGCGCTCTGGTTGGTGGCCGGATCCAGGAACTGCACGAAGGAGAAGCCCATCTGGGTGTCCATGAGCGTGCCGGCGAAGGCGACGGCCTCCAGGATCCAGGCCACCACGGTTCCCAGCAGCATGCCGATGGCCAGCTCCCCTGCCATCAGGGCCACCAGCGCCGGCAGGCCCGTCGGCAGCGCGGGGACCGCTGGCAGCACCGGCAGGATCACCGTCGCCAGCAGAGCGCCCAGGGCCGCCCGGAGCTGCATGGGCATCTGCTCAGAGCCCAGGATGGGGAAGGTCGCCAGCAGCCCCGTGACCCGCGTGAGCACCAGCACCCACAGGGCCGCCTTGGCCCCCATGAGGGCCCAGAGCCCGGAGTCCATCAGGGTCGGCGTCATGGCCGCCTCAGGACAGCTGCCGGACGAGGGTGTTGAACTCGGTGAACATGCGGGTCGTGAAGTGGACCATCGTCTGCATCATCCAGGGAAAGCTGACGGCGACCACCAGCATCACGGCGATGACCTTGGGCACGAAGGCGATGGTCTGGTCCTGGAGGCTGGTCACCACCTGGAACACCGAGACGAGGAGGCCCACCACCAGCGACACCAGCAGGGCCGGTCCCGCCACCAGCAGCGCCGTCTTGAGCGCTTCCTTGCCGATCTGCGCGATCACCAGCTCATTCACAGCCCACCTCCCCGCCGATAGCCGATAGCCGACACCTGACTGCCGATAGCTGATAGCTGATAGCCGAGGGCTTCATCCCGTATACCCCCGCACCAGGGAGCCCACGATGAGGTACCAGCCGTCCACCAGCACGAACAGCAGCACCTTGAAGGGCAGCGAGATCACCACCGGCGGCAGCATCATCATGCCCATGCTGAGCAGGATGCTCGCCACCACCATGTCCACCACCAGGAAGGGCAGGAAGATCATGAAGCCGATCTCGAAGGCGGTCTTCAGCTCGCTGATGAGGAAGGCCGGCAGCAGGCACTCCATGGGCACGTCGGCCTTGGTCTTGGGCGCCGGGGCCTTGGCGATCCGCAGGAAGAGCCCCAGGTCCTTCTTCCGCGTGTGGCGCAGCATGAACACCTTCAGCGGCGCCCCCGTGCGCTCCAGGGCCTGCTCGGTGGTGAGCTCGTTGCGCTGCAGGGGCTGCAGGGCCGTGGTGTTAATCTCCCGCGCCGTGGGCGCCATGATGAAGAAGGTCAGCACCAGGGAGAGGCTGATGAGCACCTGGTTCGACGGCGTCTGCTGCGTGCCGAGGCCCTGCCGGAGGAAGTGCATCACCACGGCGATGCGGGTGAAGCTGGTGGCGGTCATCAGGATGGTCGGCGCCAGGGAGAGGACGCTGAGGAGCAGCACCGCCTGGAGGCTGGTGCTGAGCGCCGGACCCGAGGGGCTCTTGCTGAAGTCCACGGTCACCGTGGGCAGCGGGGCTGCGGGCTGGGCGCAGAGGGAGGCGGCCGCCAGGAGCAGCAGGACCGCCGGCAGCCAGCGCAGCAGGCGGCTCACAGGCCACCCCCGCCCTGCCTGAGGAGCGCCTCCATCTCCTTCACCGGCACTGGGCGACCCAGGTCCACCTGGCGGGACAGGGCCTCATCGAAGGTGCCGGGTTCGCCCCGGTCACCGGGGTCCAGGCGGGAGAGCAGGCTGATGCTCTGAGGGGTCAGGGCCAGGAGGAAGCGCTCGCCCTCGACCTCCAGGATCGACACAAAGCGCCGGTCACCCAGGGCCAGGGTCTCCTCGACCCGAAGCTTGCCGCCGCCACTGCCGGGCAGCCGGCCCCGGCCGTATTTCTTGAGCCCCCAGAGGCTGGCCCCCACCAGTCCCAGCACCAGAACCAAAGACCCGAAGGCCCGCCAGCCCGAGGCGGGGGCCTCCGGGGCCTGGGCCGGCGTCGGTTTTCCGTCCTCCAGCGTCAAGGGAGCCTGCAGTTCCTTCTCGGAGGCCGTGGGCGGGAGGGGCGCCGGCTTGGCTCCCTGAGCCCCAAGACCCAGGCCCGCCAGCAATCCAAAGAGCAGCACCATCCGTCGCAGCACGACAAACTCCCGACACAGGCAGGGAGTAGGGCGAGAGGGATGCCAGACCGGGCCGGGCCACTGCGGGAAGGCCTCGCCCCCCGGCGTTGCAGCCCCTGGTCGCAGGGCGTAGGGTTGAACCCACACCCCCCTGGAGTTGCCATGCCCGCCTTCCAGCTCACTGTGCCTGGCCTCGGCCCTCAGAGCTTCGCGTGATCGCGGGCGTGGTCCTCGCGGCAGGCTCCGGCCGGCGCATGGGGGGGCCCAAGGCCCTCCTGGAGCTCGACGGGGAGAGCCTGCTGCAGCGGGCGGCGCGACTCCTCGGCGAGGCCGGGTGCAGCCCGGTCTACGCGGTGGTCGGGGGCTGGGACCCGGGCGAAGTGGACGCCTTCCTGGTCATCAACGCTGAGGCGGCCGAGGGCATGGCCAGCTCGATCCGGGCCGGGGTCCGCGCCCTGCCGATGACGGCCCCCGCCGCCCTCTTCCTCACCGTGGACCAGCCCGCGGTGGACGAGCCCCTGCTCCGCCGCCTGCTGGCCCTGGCCGCGATGGACCCCGACCGCCCCGCCGCCTGCGGCTACGGCGAGACCCTGGGCATTCCCGCCGTGGTGCCCCGGCGCCTCTTTCCCGACCTGCTCAGCCTGCAGGGCGACCGGGGCGCCAAGGCCGTCCTTCTGAGGGAACAGGCCGCAGTCCTGCCCTTCCCGGAGGGCCTCGTGGACCTCGACACCCCCGAGGACCTGGATCGCCTCAAGCGCTGAGGGCGGGCTTCTTCTGGGCGTGGTCGTAGCGCTTGCGGGCCTGCTCGAGCTCCCCCAGGTGCGTCCCCGCCCAGTCGCACAGGGCCCGCATGGGCTCGATGAGGGTGTGCCCCAGCGGGGTCAGCTCGTACTCCGTGCGCGGGGGCACTTCCGGATAGACGTGGCGGGTGACCAGGCCGTCCCGCTCCAGCTTGCGCAGGGTCTGGGTGAGCATCTTCTGGCTGATGCCGCCCACCTGCCGGTGGAGCTCGCCGTAGCGCTGACGTCCCCGCGACAGCAGATAGATGAGCAGCGTCGTCCACTTGTCGGCGATGAGGTCCAGGGCCTGGCGGGTCGGGCACTGGGCGCTGAAGACGTTGGGGGCCAGGGAACAGGCTTTGCGAACCATCAGGTGCCTACCTTCCAAATAGGTGCCTACTTTCTTTTTGATCGTAAGCACCTAGAGTCTGGGATACGGGCCGGATGATTGCAAGCCCGACAGGAGCAGCCATGACCAAGATCAGCATCGTGTTCCACAGCGGCTACGGCCACACCAAGGTCCTCGCCGAGCAGGTAAAGGCCGGCGCCGACCAGGTGCCCGGCACCGAGACCCGCCTAATCCCCGTGGAGGAAGTGGACGCCCACTGGGCGGACCTGGAGGCCTCGGACGCCATCATCTTCGGCAGCCCCACCTACATGGGCAGCGTCAGCGGCCCCTTCAAGACCTTCATGGACGCCAGCTCCAAGCCCTGGTTCGAGCAGAAGTGGAAGGACAAGGTGGCCGCCGGCTTCACCATCAGCAGCAGCCCCAGCGGGGACAAGCTGAACACCCTCCAGACCTTGATGATCTTCGGCATGCAGCACGGCATGATCTGGGTCGGCACGGCGGAGCTGCCGGGCGGCGAGGGCGGCATCAACCGCCTGGGCAGCATGAGTGGCGTCATGGCCCAGGCGGGCCAGGTCCCCCCGGAGGTCGAGCCCAACGAAGCGGACCGCAAGACGGGGCAGGTCTTCGGGCGCCGGGTGGCCCAGGCCGCAGCCCGCTGGCAGCGGGGCGCCTGAGCCTGTGTGATTGTCGTGACGGAGATTCGGCCTGGGTACCGTTACCCTGGAAGGCCTCCACAGGAGTTTCTGCATGTCCGATCTCATCCATGACCTCACCGACAAGACCTTCACCCAGGCTATCTCCAGCGGCCTCACCGTGGTGGACTTCTGGGCGCCCTGGTGCGCCCCCTGCCGCGAGCTGGCTCCCATCACCGAGGCCCTGGCCGCAGAGCTGAAGGGCCAGGTGACCTTCGCCAAGCTGAACGTCGACGACTTCACGCCCCTCTCCGAGCAGTACGACGTGCTGAGCATGCCGACCCTCGTGATCTTCAAGGACGGCGAGGCCCTGGACCGCATCGTGGGCACCCTGCCCCTCGATCAGCTGCGGGTCCGCATCCAGAAGTCCCTCTGAACCCATTCCCTCCGCATTGAGGCATCCATGACCACCCTCTCCGGCGAAAGCCTTCTCCAGCAGCTCAACTGGCGCTACGCCACCAAGAAGTTCGATACCACCCGCCAGATCCCCGCCGGGGACTGGGCCGTCATCGAGCAGGCGCTGGTCCTTTCTCCCTCCAGCTACGGCCTGCAGCCCTGGAAGTTCATCGTGGTGACGGACCCCGCCCTCAAGGCGAAGCTCCGCCCCGCCACCTGGAACCAGGCCCAGGTGGAGGACTGCAGCCACTACGTGATCCTCACCGCCAAGCAGGACCTCACCGAAGCCGATGTGGAGGCCTTCGTGGCCCGCATCGCCAAAGTGCGCGGCGTCCCCCCCGAGACCCTCGCCGGCTACAAGGGCTACATGGTGGGCGACCTGGTGAAGGGCCCCCGCCATGCCGTCATCGCGGAGTGGGCGGCCCGCCAGGCCTACATCGCCCTGGGCAACCTGCTGACCAGCGCCGCGGTCCTGGGCGTGGACGCCTGCCCCTTCGAGGGCCTGGAGCCCGACAAGTACGACGAGATCCTCGGCCTGGTCGGCACCGGCTTCCACACCGTCTGCGCCTGTCCCATGGGCTACCGCTCCACGGACGACAAGTACGCCAGCACCCCCAAGGTGCGCTTCGAAGCCTCGGACATCATCGAGCACCGCTAGGCAGGACCCTCCATCCGAGCGAAGCGTGGGAAACTAGGGCCGTTCCTCCGGAGCACCCCATGACCAGCGCCTCGCCCGTCCCCGTCGTCACCGCCCCCCGGGGCTCCCACCTCCACTGCAAGGGCTGGGTCCAGGAAGCCGCCCTGCGGATGCTCATGAACAACCTGGACCCCGAAGTGGCCGAGCGGCCCGAGGATCTGGTGGTCTACGGCGGCCTGGGCAAGGCCGCGCGGAACTGGGACTGCTTCCACGCCATCGTGAAAGAGCTGAAACACCTGAACGACGACGAGACCCTGCTGGTGCAGAGTGGCAAGCCCGTGGGGGTGGTGAAGACCCACGTGGACGCGCCCCGGGTGCTCATCGCCAACTCCAACCTGGTGCCGAAGTGGGCCACCTGGGAGGTCTTCCGCGAGCTGGATCAGAAGGGCCTGATGATGTACGGCCAGATGACCGCCGGCAGCTGGATCTACATCGGCAGCCAGGGCATCGTGCAGGGCACCTACGAGACCTTCGCCGAGGCCGCCCGCCAGCACTTCGAAGGCACCCTCGCCGGCACCTGGACCCTCACCGCGGGCCTGGGCGGCATGGGCGGCGCCCAGCCCCTGGCCGTCACCATGAACGGCGGGGTCTGCCTCGCCGTCGAGGTTGATCAGACCCGCATCCAGAAGCGCCTGGACACCCGCTACCTGGACGAGTGGACCGACAGCCTCGACGAGGCCGTGGCCCTGGTCGAGCGCTACGTGGCCCGCCGGGAGGCCCGCAGCATCGGGCTGCTGGGCAACGCCGCCGAGGTGCTGCCCGAGCTGCTGAAGCGGGGCCTGAAGCCCCACCTGGTCACGGACCAGACCTCGGCCCACGACGAGTACAACGGCTACATCCCGGCGGGCCTCTCCCTGGAGCAGGCCGCCCTGCTGCGCCAGGAGCAGCCGGAGGCCTACGTCCAGCGGGCCCTGGCCTCCATGCGCTCCCACGTCGAGGCCATGCTCGGGTTCCAGGAGCAGGGCTCGGTGACCTTCGACTACGGCAACAACCTCCGCGCCCAGGCCCAGCGGGCCGGCTGCGAGCGCGCCTTCGCCTTCCCGGGCTTCGTGCCGGCCTTCATCCGGCCCCTGTTCTGCAAGGGCATCGGCCCCTTCCGCTGGGTGGCCCTGTCCGGGGACCCCGCCGACATCGCCGCCACCGACGCCGCCATGATGGAGCTGTTCCCGGAGAACGAGGGCCTCCACCGCTGGCTGAAGGCCGCCCAGGACAAGATCGCCTTCCAGGGCCTGCCCGCCCGGATCTGCTGGATCGGCGCCGGGGAGCGCCACCTGGCGGGCCTCAGGTTCAACGAGCTGGTGCGCACCGGCAAGGTGAAGGCGCCCATCGTCATCGGCCGCGACCACCTGGACAGCGGCAGCGTCGCCAGCCCGAACCGCGAGACCGAGGCCATGAAGGACGGCAGCGACGCCGTCTCCGACTGGCCCCTGCTCAACGCCCTCACCGCCGCCAGCGGCGGGGCCTCCTGGGTGAGCTTCCACCACGGCGGCGGCGTCGGCATGGGCTACAGCCAGCACAGCGGCGTGGTCATCGTGGCGGACGGCACCGAGCGCGCCGACCGCTGCATCGCCCGCGTGCTCTGGAACGATCCGGCCATGGGCGTCTTCCGCCACGCCGACGCCGGCTACGAGACCGCCCGCGAGCATGCTGAGCTCATTGGGCTGCATGTCCCGATGAAATAGAAAAAGTCTCACTGCGAAGTTCTCATGCCGGCATGGGATCTTCGTGGTGAACCCATTTTCGAACGGTTACCCCTGAGGCACCCATGTCCCGACCCTGCCCCTGCGTCTCCAAGAAGACCTACGACCGCTGCTGCGGCCCCTACCATGCGGGCACGGCCCTGCCGGAGACCGCGGAGCTGCTGATGCGCTCCCGCTACGCCGCCTACGCCCTGGCCAAGGTGGACTACCTGATCGCCACCCTGCCCGAGGCCAAGCGCGCTGCGGAGAACCGCGACGAGCTGCTGCAATACTGCCGCTCCGTCAGCTTCGTGGGCCTCAAGATCGCCGCCAAGGAGAAGGGCGGCAAGGGCGACGACACCGGCATCGTCACCTTCCATGCCAGCATCCAGACCAATGGCCGCCGCAGCCTCCACATCGAGACCAGCACCTTCGCCCGGGAGAACGGCAAGTGGGTCTATGTGGACGGCGTCATCAAGGAATAGGCTAGGCTCTCCGTCAAAAAATCAGCGGCGGACGAGGGCGCTCGGTCCCGCGTCCACCGCTCCCCCGCCCTTCCCCCCCGGGAGGACGGATCTGAGGGTCAGGTGGAAAAGGTACCAGAATTCAATGACTACAATAAATATTTAATGAATGTTTTTTCTGGTCACTAACTTTTGCTGTCTGCCAGTTCTATTAACCTGTGGGTTGGCATTTCCGGATCCGCCCGGCCCCGATCCGGGCTGAGGCTGTTCCAGTTGCGGACGCCAGAAGGGTTATCATCGGTCGGAGCCCACCCATGAAGCCACTCGACGGAATCAAGGTCATCAACCTGGCGGTGAACCTGCCCGGCCCCGCCGCGGCCCAGCGCCTGAGCAGCCTGGGAGCCGAGGTAGTCAAGGTGGAGCCGCCCCTGGGCGACCCCATGGCCACCTACTCCCTGCCCTGGTACCACGAGATGGCCGCGGGCCATCGGGTCCAGACGATCGACCTCAAGACGCCCGAGGGACGGGCCGAGTTCTTCGTCCTGCTCGAAGGCGCTGACCTGCTCCTCAGCGCCACCCGCCCCTCCGCCATGCGGCGGCTGGGCCTGGATCCCGAGACCCTGCAGGCGGCCTTTCCCAGGCTCTGCCAGGTGATGATCACGGGCTACCCGGCCCCGCGCGATGACGAGGCCGGGCACGACCTCACCTACCAGGCCTCCATGGGGCTGGTGGATGCGCCCCACATGCCGCGCACCCTGCTGTCAGACCTGGCCGGTGCCGAACGGGCCGTGGCGGCGGCGCTGCTGCTGCTCTACCAGCGCGAGCGGACTGGTCGCGGCGGCCACGAGGCCGTGTCCCTGGCCGAGGCCGTCACCAGCTTCGCCGACCCCGTGCGCCACGGCACCACCCTGCCCGGGGCCATGCTAGGCGGGGGCGTCCCCGAGTACCACATCTACCGCGCCACCGATGGCTGGGTGGCCGTGGCGGCCCTGGAGCCCCACTTCAAGAAGCGGCTGGAGACCCTGCTGAAGGTCCGCACGCCCGAGGAGTATCGCCGGGCCTTCGGCGGGGCCAGCACCACCTTCTGGCAGGCCTGGGGCCAGGAGCACGACGTCCCCATCGAGACCGTCCGCTGAGGTGTGGCACAACCCAAGGTCGAATGAAAGATCACCGCCAAGACGCCAAGAGCGCCAAGGAAGACGGGCCAGCTTGTTCTTCTTCGGTTCTTGGCGTCTTGGCGGCAATTCCTTTTTGCTTTTCGTCCCGATGGCCCTCAGTGCAGGCCCGGATCTTTCTCGCCGGCGCGGATGGGGATGTCGAGGTGGTTCTGCTTGGGCGGCAGAGGGCACGTGGCGAAGAGGGTGAAGGCGCAGGGCGGGTTCTCGGCCCTGTTGAAGTCGAGCACCACCTTGCCGTCCTTGGGCAGCTCGGCGTAGAGGAACCGCCCCGCGGCGTAGGTGTCCTTGGCACTGGTGGTGTCCCGGAAGATCAGGAACAGCTCCGACCCCTCCAGCAGCGGCTCCAGCGTGCGCTCCTGGCCGCCCACCTTGAAGCGCAGCAGCCCCGGCGCAGTCATGGGTTCCGTGGTGCCCAACACCGTGGGGATGGCCCGGACCTGGGGCGTGGCGTAGGGCGTGTAGTCCGCCACCACGCGCAGGGCGGGATCCACCGGGTAGCGGGGCACTCCGTGGAAGCCCTTGCGGGCGGGGTTCTCGGAGTCCTTGATGCGCACCGCGAAGCGATCCCCGCGGCGGATGAGGTAGAAGCGCACCCGGCCCGCCTGGAACATGTCCGGCTTCCCGTCGGCGTCGGACTTCAGCAGGGTCTCGGTAACGGGCTTGCCGTTCAGCAGCAGACCACTGCCCGGCGCAGGCTTGAAGCGCACGGTGCCGCTCTCCAGGAGGAACTCGCCCGCCTTCGCCGGGAGCGCCCAGGCTGGCAGCAGCACCGCAGAGTCCGGTGCCGAGCCGAGGGTGTTCACGCCGGGCTTGAGCCAGTCCCGCCCGATAAGGGTGAGCCAGCCGTCCTCCGCCGCCAGCCGCGCCACGCGCTCCGCATGCCAGGCGTCCACGGAGGCCCGGTAGGCATCCTGGGCCGGGGCTGAGAGGCCAGCGAGGAGGATCAGGGCTGAGGCTAGGAGTTTTCGCATGGCCGCCATTCTACCGCCGTAGCATGGGACAGACCTTTGCCGAAGGAGCCCCATGCGCCTCGCCCTCACCCTTTTTCTGACCACCCTCGCCCTGCCCGGCACCGCCGCAGAGCCGTCCCGCCGTCCGGTCCACACCTACTCCATCGTCGCCCGCGACGCCGCCACCGGGGACCTGGGCGTGGCGGTGCAGAGCCACTGGTTCTCCGTGGGCTCCGCCGTGCCCTGGGCCGAGGCCGGGGTGGGCGCGGTGGCCACACAGAGCTTCACGGAGCCCAGTTACGGCGCCCTGGGCCTGGCGCTGATGAAGGCAGGCAAGTCCGCACCAGAAGCCCTCAAGGCCCTCCTGGCGGCGGACGCCGACCGCGAGGTCCGCCAGGTGGCCATGGTGGACGCCCAGGGCCGGGCCGCAGCCCATACAGGCGCCAAGTGCATCCAGGCCGCGGGCCACGAGGTGGGCGAGGGCTTCACCGTGGAGGCCAACCTCATGGACCAGGCCAGTGTCTGGCCTGCCATGGCCAGGGCCTTCAAAGTCACCAAGGGGGACCTCGCGGACCGCCTGCTGGCGGCCCTCCGCGCGGCCCAGGCCGAGGGCGGCGACATCCGCGGCCAGCAGAGCGCCGCCATCCTCATCGTGAAGGGCAAGCCCTCGGGCCAGCCCTGGAACGACCGCCTCTTCGACCTCCGCGTAGAGGACCACCCGGACCCGCTCAAGGAGCTGGGCCGCCTCATCCAGCTGCGCCGGGCCTACCTCCTGATGGACCAGGGCGACGGCTACGTCACCGCGGCCAAGTGGACCGAGGCCAAGACCGCGTACGAGGCCGCCGCCAAGCTGGCGCCGGGCGTCTGGGAGATGCCCTTCTGGCAGGCCGTGGCCCTGGCCTCCAGCGGCAAGCTGAACGAGGCCCTGCCGATCTTCAAACAGGTCTTCGCCGCCGAGCCCTTCTGGAAGCGCCTCGTGCCAAGGCTCGCCGACGTCGACCAGCTCCCCAGAGACCCCGCCCTCCTCAAAGCGATCCAGGCGCAGTAAAGAAAAGAGACTAATTAACCACAAAGGGCACAAAGGCCACAAAGAAAAGAAGGGCAGGAATTGAGAGCCCTTCTTTGTGCCCTTTGTGTTCTTCGTGGTTCAGATTTTCAGTGAAAGTCGAGTTCACCACGAAGACGGGATGCCCTGCCTTCCTTCGTGGTCTTGGTGGTCTTGGTGGTCTTCGTGGTAGATCAGTTTTCTTTACTGTGTGCCTCAGCCTTCGACGCGATCAGGGCGCGCACGCCGAAGAGGACGGCGCCGACGAGGATGCAGCTGTCGGCGACGTTGAAGGTCCAGTAGTGCCAGGTGCCGAAGACGAAGTCGAGGAAGTCCACCACGGAGCCGCGGGTGAGGCGGTCCATGCCGTTGCCGAGGGCGCCGCCCAGGATGAGGCCCAGGGCCATGCGATCCCATGAGGGGGTATCCCGGGCCAGGAACAGCTTGCCGAAGTAGAGGACGGCCACGGCCCCGGCCACCGCGAAGAGGACGGCGCGGACTGGCCCCGGCAGCCAGGTGAGGCTGCCGAAGATGGCCCCCCGGTTGAAGCCCAGGGTCAGGTAGAAGAAGCCCTTGATGACCGTGAGGGACTCACCCTCGGCCAGGGTCCGCAGGATCCAGGCCTTGGAGCCGAGATCCGCCGCCAAGGCGGCCGCCGGGAGCAACAACCAGAGCAGGCGTTGCACTAGGACACGACCGAGGCGCAGCGCACGCAGAGGGCCGCGTCCTCGCCCTGGCCCTGCCCGCCCTTGTGGTTCCAGCAGCGGGGGCACTTGGGACCGTCGTGGGGGGTGACCGTCACGCCAGAGGCAAGCGCCGCGCTCGAGTCTTCGATGCGAGTGATGGAAGAGACCACGAGCAGGTCGTCGAGGGACTCGCCAAGGCTGTCAAGCAGGCTCCAGTCTGTCGAGTCCTTGAGCGTGATCTCGACCGCGGCGTCGAGGCTGGTGCCGACGATCTTGGCGGCGCGCAGGGGCTCCATGGCGGCCTGGACGGCGCCGCGGACCTCCCACAGCTTCTCCCAGCGGGGATCCGCCGCCGGGGTGGCGAGCTCCGGGAAGCGCTGCTCGTGGACGCTGCCTTCGCAGCCGGGCAGGTGTTCCCAGGCTTCGTCGGCGGTGAAGCTCATGACCGGGGCCAGCAGGGTGCAGAGGCCCTTGGCCAGCTCCCAGCAGGTGGCTCGGGCGCTGCGGCGGCGGGCGGAATCGAGCGCGTCGCAGTAGAGGCGGTCCTTGATGATCTCGAAGTACCGACCCGAGAGCTCCAGCTGGCAGAACCCGTGGATGGCCTGGGTGGCCCGGTGGAACTCGAAGCGGGTGTAGGCGTCGCGAGCCTCCTGGGTGGTGCGGGCGAAGGCGTCCAGGACCCAGCGGTCCAGGGGCGCCAGGTCGGCGGGAGCCACGAAGTCACGGACGGGATCGAAGTCCGCCAGGGCCCCCAGCAGGAAGCGCAGGGTGTTGCGGATCTTGCGGTAGGCGTCGGCGCCGCGGTCGAGGATCTCCTTGGAGATGCGGATGTCCTCGCTGTAGTCGCAGCTGGCGGCCCACCAGCGCAGGATGTCGGCGCCGAGGGTCTTGAGGATCTCCTCGGGGGTGATGACATTGCCCAGGCTCTTGGACATCTTCTGGCCCTTGCCGTCCAGCACGAAGCCGTGGGTGACCACCTGCTTGTAGGGCTTGGTGCCCGTGGCGGCGAGGTTGAACAGCAGGGAGCTGTGGAACCACCCCCGGTGCTGGTCCGAGCCCTCGAGGTAGATGAAGTTCCCGTAGTCGGCGCGGTTCAGCTCGGGATGCGAGGCGCACACCACGGAGGCGCTGACGCCGGAGTCGATCCAGACATCCAGGATGTCCGTCTCCTTCAGGAAGCTCCTGGAGCCGCAGACGCACTGGGCGCCCGGAGGCAGCAGGTCCGCCACGGGCATGTCCGGCCAGACCTCGATGCCACCCTGGGCGATGGCCACGGCGGCCTTCTCGAAGATGTCGGCGTGCACCAGCGGCTCGCCGCAGGCCTCGCAGCGCAGCACGGTGATGGGCGAGCCCCAGGCCCGCTGGCGGCTGATGCACCAGTCCGGCCGGCCCGCGATCATGGCCTGGATGCGGTTCTGGCCCTGGGCGGGCACCCACTGGGTCTGCTCCACGCCCTCGATGCCCAGCTC
>JAAXXS010000208.1 GCA_013334395.1 Holophagaceae bacterium
GATGCCACTGGCAGCCTGGCGCCCAGCCCGACCGTGACCGCCGACACCGACTCCACGGGTCCCAACGTCTGGGTGGGCTTCGGCCGCAGGTTCTGAAGCCGCTGAGGGCCACCAAGAGATCTGGCTGAGACCCGTTCAGGCCTTCCTTTTCAGGCCCGCTCAGCGAGGATGACCAGATCCGACGAGGTGGGGCTCCAGGCTTCACCGGTCATGGTGCCAAGGGTCTCGCGGACGTCGAAACCGGAGGCCTGCAGCAGCGCTTCCACTTCGGCCCGGCGCCAGCCGCGCAGGGCGACCTCCTCGGCGGCGAGCAGTTCCAGGGGCGGCACGGCGCCGGGGCGGTGGCGCAGGGTGGCGGGGGTGAAGGTCAGGCGGCCGCCGCCGTGGTGGGTCATGAGGCGCAGGAAGAGCGTGTCCTCGCCCTCGGCCGCGCCGGGGCGCAGCACCAGGGGGAAGGTGCGCTCGCCTCGGTCCAGGATGCGGTCGTAGTTGAGCAGCTGGAGCAGGAAGAGCGCTCCAGGGCTGAGGCAGGCGGCGAGGCCCGTGAAGAAGGCCCGAAGGTCGGCCTCCTCGCCGAGGTGCGGCAGGGTGTTGCCCACGCAGAGGGCGCCGCCCTGGGAGGTGAGCTCCGCCACGGGCAGGGCCGTGAGGCTGGCCTGGAGGTAGCGGCCCTGGGGATCGGCCTCGGTGGCCGCCTGCACCTGGGAGGGGGAGGCGTCCAGGCCCGTCACCTCGAAGCCCTGGGCGGCCAGGAAGCGGCTGTGCTCGCCGCTGCCGCAGCCCAGATCCAGCACCCGGCGCGTGGGCCCAGCCCCCAGCGCCCGCAGCAGCAGGGGCGCCTCCCGCTGGAGCCGCTCGGGCCAGGCGATGAGACCGCGGTAGGCCATGCGTCCGTAGGCGTCCTGCTCAGGCTTGTCCATGGGTCGAGTCTAGCCTGTACCATGGAGCCTTCCCGAGGCCTCCGTGCGCCGTCTGCTGCTCCCGCTGATCCTGCTCGCCACCTGCCTCGGCGCCGCCCCTCGGGCCATCCAGCGGGAGCTGCTGAAGATCCCCACGCGGCCCGGCGTCATCCAGCCCGCGCTGCTGCTGACCGAGGGGACCACCCCGAAGGCGGTGGCTCTGCTGTTTCCGGGGGGTTCCGGGAAGCAGAGCCTGCTGCGACGGCCCGTGGAGGTCGTGCTCGGCGCCCGAGGGAACTTCCTGGTGCGCAGCGCGGAGCAGCTGCTGACCCCAGAGCTGGCGGTGCTCATCCTCGACTGCCCCTCGGACACCGCCGAGGGCATGAACGACGCCTTCCGGATCAGCGACGAGCACGCCGCCGATGTCCGCGCGGTGCTGGGCGCCCTCCGGGCCCGGTTCCAGGGCGTGAAGCTGCACTTGTTGGGCACCAGCCGAGGCACGGTCTCGGCGGCCTACGTGGCTCAGGAGCTGGGCCCGGCGGTGGACGGCGTGGTGCTGTCCTCCTCGGTGTTCCGCGCCAGCGGGAACAACCTCGGCCTCAGCCTCTTCCGCTTCGAGCGCCTGAAGACCCCCCTGCTGCTGGTCCACCACGCCGAAGATGGCTGCCCCTTCTGTCCCTACAGCCAGGCCCGGAGTCTGGCCGACAAGGCGCCCCTGATCACCGTGCGCGGTGGCCTCGAACCCGAGTCCGGCCCCTGCGACCCCCTGGCGAACCACGGCTTCTTCGGCCGCGAAGCCGCCGTGGTCCAGGCCATCCGGAGCTGGATCCTGGGCCTGCCCTTCGAGCGCGAGATTCCCTGACGCCAGCGGCTCAGGTCGTGTTGGGCCGACGGGGCTTCTTGGGTCCCGGCGCGGAGTGGACTCCGGTGGCGGCATCCACGGCGTCGATCCAGCCGGCCTTGGCCTCCGGGAAGGCGTCGGCGTAGGGCACGTAGGGCTTCACGTCCAGCACGGGCGTGCCGTCCAGCAGGTCCACGCCGCGCAGGCGCAGGGTGCGGCCCTCCACGGCCACCAGCTCCACGCAGGAGAGGCCGATGGGGTTGGGCCGGTGGGGCGAGCGCGTGGCCAGCACGCCGCGCTTGCCCTTCGGTCCCCGCGGCGGCTGCACCAGCGGCGCCCAGCCCTCGCTGAGGTGGAACACGAAGACCAGCCAGACCCGCTCGAAACCCGCCAGGTCCCGCAGGGCGGTCTCGGGCACCCAGGCCTCCAACTCCAGCGTGGCCTCGACCACGGCGCCGGACTCGGTGCCCGCCACCACCGTCGGCTGGTGCGGCGCGTCGATGCGCTTCGCGTAGGGCGAGCGCACGCAGCCGAGGGGGCGGAAGGGAGGCATCTCCATGCTGGAAGGGTAGCGCCCTGCACCCCTAGGATGGAGAAGGGAGGCCGCCGTGCCCATGCAGCATCTGGTCCTGGAGGACCGACGCATCGAGTATCGGGACCTGCCGGCTGCGGTAGAAGGCCGACCGGTGCTGGTGCTGCTCCATGAGGGGCTGGGCTCGGCCTCCATGTGGGGCAGGTTCCCGGAGCGTCTGGCCGCGGCCACCCGCTGCCGGGTGATCGTGCCTTCCCGGGCTGGCTACGGCTACTCGGACCCCTATCCCGAGCCCCGCACCGCCCGCTACCAGCACCGGGAGGGCGAGGAGGCCCTGCCGGCCTTCCTGGCAGCTCTGGGGGTGGTGCGCCCCGTGGTGATCGGCCACAGCGACGGGGGCACCATGGCCCTGCTCTATGCGGCGGCCCACCCGGACGCCCCCCTGGGCATCGCCCTCATGGCCCCCCACGAGTTCATCGAAGAGGAGACCCTGGCGGGGATCCGAGCCGCCGGCGAGGCCTGGCGCACCACGGAATGGCCCGCGCGCCTGGCCCGCCACCACGCCGATGCCGCACGCGTGTTCCGGGAGTGGCACGACGTCTGGCTCTCCCCCGAGTACCGGCACTGGAACATCGAGGACCGCCTGCCCTTCATCACCTGCCCCGTCCTGGCCATCCAGGGCGTGGACGATGAATACGCCAGCCTGCGCCAGATCCAGGCCATCGCCGACCGGGTGCCTGGCACCCGCCTGCTGGCCCTCCCAAGCTGCGGCCATTCCCCCCACCGGGACCAGGAAACCGCCGTGCTCCAGGCTCTGACCGACTTCATCAACACCCTGGCCGCGGCCGTTTCCCCTACCATTCGGGGATGAGTGCTGACGAAGTCCCCCGCCGCCGGGCCCGCTACAAGGGCACGCATCCGCGACGCTTCGAGGAGAAGTACAAGGAGCTCGCCCCGGAAGCGCACGGCAGCGAGCAGGACAAGGTCATCGCCCGGGGACACACCCCGGCGGGCACCCACCGCCCCATCTGCGTGGCGGAGATCCTCGAGGTGCTGGCCCCGATGCCCGGCGAGGTGGCCCTGGATGCCACCCTGGGCTACGGGGGCCACACCCGGGAGCTGCTGCCGCGCCTGCTGCCCGGCGGGCGCCTGTTCGGCGTGGATGTGGATCCCCTGGAGCTGCCCCGCACCGAGGCGCGGCTGCGGGAGCTCGGCTTCGGCGAGGACGTGCTCACGGTGCGCCGCATGAACTTCGCGGGCCTGCCCCGGCTGCAGGCGGAGTCCGGCGGCTTCGACCTGGTGCTGGCGGATCTGGGCGTGTCCTCCATGCAGATCGACAACCCCACCCGGGGCTTCACCTGGAAGGCCGACGGCCCCCTGGACCTGCGCCTCAACCCCAACCGCGGCCACTCCGCCGCCGAGCTGCTGGCTTCCCTGGACGAGACCACCCTGGCCGAGCTGCTGGTGGAGAACGCGGACGAGCCCCACGCCGCCGCCATCGCCCGCGAGGTCCAGGGCGGCTCGATCCGCACCACCCGGGACCTGGCCGAGCGGGTGCGGGCGGCCCTGCGCCTGGAGGTGCCCAGGGACGAGCAGGAGGGGGAGACCAAGAAGTCCCTCCAGCGCACCTTCCAGGCCCTGCGTATCGCGGTGAACGACGAGTTCACGGTGCTGGACCAGTTCCTGTCCCTGCTGCCGGGCTGCCTCAGGCCCGGGGGCCGCGTGGCGATCCTGGCCTTCCACTCCGGCGAGGACCGCCGGGTGAAGAAGGCCTTCCAGCAGGGCCTGCGGGACGGGACCTACGCCGCCGTGGCCCCGGAGCCGATCCGGGCCTCGGCCGAGGAGCGCCGCTCCAACCCCCGGTCCACCAGTGCGAAGCTGCGCTGGGCGAGGGTGCCGACCCTGGGCTAGAATAATCGGCTATGGCCACGACCACCTCGATCTCCCGAACCCGCAGCGTCCTCCTCTGGACTGCCGCCGTGCTGCTCATGGCCGCCAGCCTGACCTACCAGCGCAAGACCGGCCCCACCTACCCCCTGCGCGGCAAGGCCGCCATCGCGGGCAAGGAGGTGACCTACAGCCTTGTCCGCAGCCAGGAGACCACCCACGAAGCCCGCGTGGCCCTGCCGGATGCCGGCGTGCCCGGCACGCTGGTCTGGCGGCACTTCCCCACCCAGGAGGCCTGGGTCCGCCAGCCCCTGGTCCAGGAGA
>JAAXXS010000209.1 GCA_013334395.1 Holophagaceae bacterium
TGGCGCTGCCGAACATCTCGGAGCTGCCGGCCTGGTAGAAACGGATCTGCTTCCCGCTGTGCTTCATGAAGCTGCGGATGGCCTCCAGCAGGCGGATGACGCCCACGCCCACCACGTCCACGGTGTATTCGGGCTGGTCGAAGCTCACCCGCACGTGGCTCTGGGCGCCCAGGTTGTAGACCTCGTCCGGCTGGACGTCGTCCAGCACATTGCGCAGGGCGCCTGCATCGGACAGGTCGCCGTAGTGCAGGTGGAAGTTGGGATTCGGCGTCTCGCCTACGTGGAGGTGGTCGATGCGGTCCGTGTTGAAGAGGCTCGCCCGGCGGACGATGCCGTGCACCTGGTAGCCCTTGCTGAGCAGCAGCTCTGCCAGATAGCTGCCGTCCTGGCCCGTCACGCCGGTGATGAGTGCGGTCTTGGTCATGGGTGTCCTCGTCAGGAAAGGGGGGGCGGCATCATGCTGCGCAGGCTGTCTTCAAGCGAGTGCTGGGCGGTCCAGCTGGCGCCCGTCGCCAGGCGGCCGGGGTCGCCAACCAGGAAGGGGATGTCGTCGGTGGAGTTGGGGCTGCCCTGGAAGTGGACCTCCCGGGAGCGGCCCTGGAGCCTCAGCACGGTCTGGACCACGTCCTCGATGCTGGTGGCCCGGCCCGTGCACACGTTGAAGGTCCGGTGGGCGGGAGCCTCAAGATCCAGGATGGCCAGGTAGGCCGAGACCACGTCCCGCACATCGATGAAGTCGCGGACGCTGTTCAAACCGTTCATCAGGACAGGAGCCTCGTCATCAGTAGGAGAGGAGGCCAACCTCTGCAGCAAGGAAGGCAGCATCAGCTCTGGCCGCGACCCAGGACCGAGATGGTTGAAGGGCCTAGCCACGCGCACATCCAGCGCCCCCTGGTAGCGGGGTGCCACCTGCTCGACGAGGTGCTTTGACAGGCCGTAGAGGCCCTGGGGCACGATGGGGTCGTCCTCCCGCCGCAGCTGGTCCGAGGGTGCGTAGACGTGGCAGCTGCTCACCAGCAGGACCCTGCTGTCCCGCAGGTGCTCCAGCAGATTCAGGGTGATGCCCAGGTTGAAGGTCACGGGCGCGGGGGTGGAGAAGTGGCTTGGAATCGAGGCCCCCGCCAGGTGGATGACGCCGTCCCAAGTCCGGGGAAGGCCCGCCATGGAGGAGGAATCCTGCAGGTCCATGACCGAGGTTTGGACGCCTGCGGGCAGGTTGTGGCCTTCCTCGCGGTCCAGGGCCACCACGGCATCCCCCCGGCGGAGGATGGCCTCCGCCATGTAGCGGCCGACGAAGCCAGAGGCGCCAGTAAGAAGGTAGGATCGCCTCACTTCCAATCCGCCCGGATAACTTCAAGCAGTGCGTCATGCCATCCCGGCATCAGATCGCAGCCCAGGATGGCGCGGCGGCTGCCGTCGAGGACGGAATAGGCGGGGCGGGTGGCGGGGGTGGGGTAGTCCGCGGTGGCGCAGGGGCTGAGGTCCACAGCCATCCCCTTCGCCTCGAAGATCGCTTTAGCGAAGCCGTGCCAGGTGGTCTCGCCCTGGCAGGTGGTGTGCACGAGGCCCTGCCAGCCCTCCTCCGCGGCGACCTTCAGTTGACGGGCCAGGGCCCGGCAGGTGGTAGGCGCACCCCGCTGGTCGTCTACCACTCGCAGGGAGCGGCCCTGGCCGGCGGCGTTCACCATGGTGTTCAGGAAATTCTTTCCCCAGGCATCGTAGAGCCAGCTGGTGCGGGCGATGAGGTGCCGGGAGCACCGGGCCGCCTGCCGCTCGCCCTCCAGCTTTGTGCGGCCATAGACAGAAACAGGGCTTGTGGGGTCGTCCTCGCGGTAGGGCCGTGTACCTGTGCCGTCGAAGACGTAGTCTGTGCTGATCTGGATCAGCAGTGCATTCTGTGCCTCGCAGGCCTCCGCGAGCCAGCCCACTGCCGTGGCATTGATAAGCTGGGCCTGCTCCGCCTCGGACTCACAGCGATCCACTTGGGTGAAGGCCGCGCAGTTGAGCACCACCTGGGGCCGAGTCTCGGCCACCACCGTGGAGATGGCCTCGCGCCTGCTCAGGTCCAGCACGGTCTCCTCAGGCACTACAAGGTCGTGATCTTGCCAAGTGCGGCGGATCGCCTGGGCCAGCTGTCCGGAGGCGCCGGCGATGAGAACTCTCATTAAAGGTGCGCCCTACGGGTGCGTTCATCCCTCACGAAGTCATTCTCAGGATCGTCCTCGTGCCGGATCTCATCAATAGGCTCCCTCTTACCCTGGCCCATGAAGAGGCAGTCCGGGCAGTTGATGACGAGGCCCGGCTCATGGCTGATGCAGCGGTAGCAGTGGACTACACCCTTGGGAATGAGAGCCGACCCGGGGTTGTTCACGCCCATGGCCACTTCCATCCGGTTCAGGTATGTCGGGCTCTCAGGACGGTTGTCCCAGAGAGTGAGCTTGAAGTCGCCGGGGCCGAACCAGCAGAAGAGGTCCGCCTGGTCCACATGCTCGTGGGGCCCGCGCAGCACGCCGGGGTTGGTCACGCTTACGTAGGACATCTCAGGCCGAAACCAGACCGGCAGCTCGTCGTGCCGGAAGATCTCCGTCAGCCACCCACGTTCGTCCACGAACTTGCGGAAGGGCACGATCACCACGCCTTCGATGGGACCTTTCTGGAACGCCATGCCTAGCTCCTCCCTTGAACCTGGGGGAAGGGAACTTCCACCTGGGAGGCCAGTTCGCTGGCGTGGGCTAGGCTCGGGAAGGTACCCGCGTCCGTCCACCAGCCCTGGAAGGTGCCGGAGGTCATCTGGCCCCGCCCGATGTAGGCGTTGTTCACGTCCGTGATCTCCATCTCGCCGCGGCCCGAGGGCTTCACGGTGCGGATGATGTCGAACACCATGGCGTCGTAGAAGTAGATGCCCGTCACGGACAGGTTGGACTTCGGTGCCTTAGGTTTCTCCTCGATGCCGAGGACCTTGCCATCCTTCACTTCCGCCACGCCGTAGCGCTGGGGATCCTCCACCGGCTTCAGCAGGATGCGGGCCCCCTGCCCCTGCTTCTCGAAGGCCTCCACCTCGGTCCGGAGGCTGTCCTGGAAGATGTTGTCGCCAAGGATCACGCAGACCGGGGATCCCCCCGCGAAGTTCTCCGCCAGCCCCAGAGCCTGGGCGATGCCCCCCGCCTCGTCCTGCACTTTGTAAGTGAAGCGGCAGCCGAAGTCCTTGCCTGATCCCATTAGCGCCACCACGTCGCCCATATGCTCCGTACCCGTCACAATGAGGATCTCGGTGATGCCCGCCTCTACAAGTTTCCATAGGGGGTGCCAGATCATGGGTGCCTGGCCCACTGGCAAAAGATGTTTGTTGGTCACTTTGGTTAGAGGAAACAGCCTGGAACCCATGCCCCCCGCGAGGACAATGCCCTTCATGATGTCTCCTTGTCAGAAAGTGGTGAATCTTCTTCCCCGGCCAGCAAGCAGGCCCTGACCCATCCGCGGTTGAGCCAGATCCAACTACCAGCGCCCACCAGCAACGTGGCCATGAGGACCAGGACAGACCGAGCAGGCTTGCTCTTGTCAATTGGTAAGTTCCCTGAATCCAGCATATTCAGAATGGGAATATCATTTTTTTCTTCGAGCAAAGCCTGTTCGCGGTTCAGGGCGATGGAAGTGACGAGTTGCTGCCGAAGACGGAATTCGGTCTCGAGACGAGTGCCCCTCAGGCGCACGGCAGGATCACCGCTGGTCTGGTAGTTACGGTTGGCCTCGAGGAAGCGGCGGAATGCATCCTCAGCCTCATTCATTTCCTTGCGGGCGTCCGAAAGGCGTGCCTCCGCAAAGGCGGCCTTGGCGCTACCTCGCGTCCGGCTCTTTTCCCGGTTGAAGGTCTCCAGCAATTTGGCGGTCTGCTGGACGATCATCTGTGAGAGATCAGGGGAGGTGGTCTCAGCACTGATGGAAATGACCTTGGACTTCAAGTCACGGGAGGCGGACAACATCACCCCCAATTGCTTTAGCGCCCGATCAAGGTTTTTGGCTTCGAGGTAATCATAGAGCGTCTTCTTGTGGGCCTTCTCGGATCCGAAGAGCCAGGAACGCGCATGATACCGAAACTCAGTATTGAGCAACTGCTCTCGCAACCACCGACTATTAAGCACATCCACGAAGTTGGCATCGCCGCTATCTCCACCCGGAACGCTAACGCCAAAAGCCGCAGCGGCGCTGGCAAGCCCCCCCAGGTTACCCCCCACCCCTTTGGACTCCACGGGCAGCAGCCGTGCCTCGGACCGGTAGTAGTTCGGCATGAAAAGCGCTGCAGCCGCCATCAATAAACCGGCAGCGATGGCCGACTGAAGTGGGCGCTTCAGGCTGGCCAGGAGGTCCAGAGTGGGGGCTTCCGGTGAATTGGACATAAG
Organism: Holophagaceae bacterium; assembly: GCA_013334395.1. GTDB lineage: Bacteria > Acidobacteriota > Holophagae > Holophagales > Holophagaceae > Geothrix. The sequence continues at coordinate 4,398 of JAAXXS010000209.1, forward strand.
GCCTATAGGTTAACAGACATAGACCAACAGGCTAGGCCGGATCAGCCGCCTGCTGCTATATTGATTATGAAATTATCGATTATAAT
>JAAXXS010000038.1 GCA_013334395.1 Holophagaceae bacterium
CTGGCGTGCGGGTCTCCGCCGACCGGCTGCCGCGGGTTGCCGCGACTGGTCAGGTCCCCAGCACCCTCACCGATGCCGAGGGCCGGTTTCGGCTGGACCTGCAGCCGACGGACACCCTCCTCGCCGTGGAGAAGGACGGCTGGCGCCGCGACCTGGTCCCCGCCCCCGAGTGGTCCCGCGAGATCGTGCTGCGCCCCGAGCCCGGCTTCCACGAAGAAGCCGTCTGCCTGGTCCGCCTGGACTTTCCGGACGCGCCTGCGCAGCTGCCGGACAGCGAGCTCCGGGAGCTGCTCTTCTCCCGCCGCCCCGGGGCCGCCAGCGCCGCGAACTACCTCTACGAGGTCAGCAAGGGCGCCCTCTCCCTGGTCGAGGGTCGCACCCTCAAGCTGCGGAGCTCGGCCTTCCCCGCCCCCCGCCGGGATGAGCACAAGTCCGCCCTGGCGCGCTGGGTGCTGGAGCAGCTGCGCAGCCAGGACTGGGGCAGCTGCGACCGCGTGGACAACCGCACCGGCGCCCCGGAGCCTGACGGCAAGCCGGACCACCTGTGGGTGTTCATGCCGGGTCCGCCCCAGTCCCTCACCGCCGACGAGAGCCACTTCAAGGCCGTGAGCCTGCTGGAGCCCCTGCCCTGGAACCGAAACCAGCGCTGGCCCCTCCTGTTCCTGACCGAGGAGGTGCCCCTGGGCAACGTCATCCACGAGGCCTTCCACGCCATGGGCGAGCACCGGGTGGACGACCTCTACGTGGACTGCCAGGATCCCTATACCGCAGGCATCTGGGACCTCATGGACGCGGGCCAGTATCGCGGCTGGGACCGCTCCCACCCCGAGGCGGGCCCCTGGCGGGAGGATACGGGCTACAGCCCCTCCCACCCCCTGGCCTGGGTGCGCTCGGAGCTCTGGTACCGGGGCCGTTTCCGCGCCAGCATCCGCCGGCTGGCCGTGACCGGCCGCGCCTGGGAGGGCTGGATCGCGCCTGCCAGCCGCGCGCCGGGCGTGGATCCCCAGTGGGTCACCCTGCCGGATCCCCGCAAGCGGGGCCGCTTCTTCAGCCTGGAGGTGCGCCGCCCCTGGGGCTTCGAGCGCGGCCTCGTGGGCGGCCGCACCGGCCCGGGCCGGGAGGGCCTGATCGTGGCCCGCGTCGATCCCAGCCTGCTCACCCACGGCGACCCGAGAGGCCCCGTGCGGGTCGTGGACGCCCACCCGGGCAGTCCCGAGCCGCCCAAGCCCCGCTTCCCCTGCCGCATGTGGGAGCTCGATGACGCCGCCTTCAACCTCGGCCCCGGCGAGCACCCGAAGGGCCGCAGCGGCTCCCTGTCCTGGGAAGTGCTCGAGACCGATGCCAGCGGCCGCATGAGGGTGCGCGTGCGGCTGGATCGCCGCCACTAGCTTAGAGCGGACCCTTTTCAGCCACAGTGAGCGCAGAGGGGCCACAAAGAGAAGTGGGGGCTGGAATCGAATGCCATTCTTTGTGCCCTTTGTGTTCTTTGTGGTTCAGCCTTTCCTGTGAAGAAGGTTTCACCACGAAGATCCCATGCCGGCGCGTCGGCGCGTGGGTTGGGATGAAAAGCCCACCGCCAAGACGCCAAGGAGCGCCGTCCCATCTCACACGGGTCCGCCGCAGGCGGCTTCCGGCAGGGCCGGAAGTGATCCCGGGGGCGCCAGGGTCGCGTCCGAAGTAGCGCAGCCCCGGCGCCCCCGGGATTCAACCCGTGCACAGTAGGTGGCCGCTCTTTGATGTTGCGGGATTGGTGGCCCCGCTCGCGGGGCCATGCCTTTCTTGGCGTTCTTGGCGCCTTGGCGGTGATCAGTTCCGTTCTGGCAGGGGTATTTTCAGGGGAGAACATAAAGGCCACAAAGGGCAAGACGGAGGCACTCTTTCTCCGGTCATGCTCTTCCTGTTCCCGGAGGCTCCATGCGCCTGACCGTGCTGCTCTGCGCCACCCTGACCCTCGCTGCCCAGAGCCCGGGGGAGAGGGCCGTCGCGGCGGTGCTGGACGACTGGCATCTGGCCGCGGCCCAGGCGGACGAGGTGCGCTACTTCTCGCACCTGGCGGAAGGCGCGGTGTTCCTGGGCACGGACGCCACAGAGCGCTGGACCAAGCCCGCCTTCCAGGCATGGGCGCACCCCATCTTCCAGCGCGGCAAGGCCTGGTCCTTCAAGCCCACGCGCCGGGCGGTGGCCCTCTCCCGAGACGGTGCCCTGGCCTGGTTCGACGAGGACCTCGCCACCCCGAACCTGGGTCCCTCCCGGGGCAGCGGCGTACTCTCCAAGCAGGGCGGCCTCTGGCGCATCGAGCAGTACAACCTCAGCGTGCCCATCCCCAACGCCCTGATGAAGGCCGTGAAGGCCCAGATCGAGGCCCTGCCGAAGACCCCCGCGAAGCCTTGAACCGGCACGGCGCGAATCGGAAACGGCTGTCGGCCCGTGTCTACCAAGTAAGATGAGAAATGCGCCCCTTCCCTGCCCTGCTCTTGACCTGTGCCAGCGCCCTCCTCGGCGCGCAGACCGCGCCTCCGGGCCTGCCCCCGACGGCTGAGCGCTTCCGTCGGGAGGAGGCGCGCACTCACGGCGCCTACGTGGACCTGGCCTGGCTCTGCGACCGCATTGGCCACCGGCTGTCGGGCTCGCCCCAGCTGGACCAGGCCATCGCCTGGGCCCAGTCCCGGCTGAAGGCCGCAGGCCTGGTCAACGTCCATGCGGAACCCGTCATGGTGCCCCACTGGGTGCGGGGCCATGAGGCCGCCGAGCTGCTGCTGCCCGCGGCGCACCGGCTGAACATCCTGGGCCTGGGCGGCAGCGTGGGCACGCCGCCGGGGGGCCTCACCGCCGACGTGGTGGTGGTGGGCTCCTTCGAGGAGCTGGAGAAGCTGGGCGCGGCCGTGAAGGGCAAGATCGTGCTCTACGACGTGCCCTTCAAGGGCTACGGCCACACGGTGGTCTACCGGCACGATGGCGCCGCCCGGGCGGCCAGGCTGGGCGCCGCGGCGGCCCTGGTGCGGTCCGTGGGGCCCGTGAGCCTGGACACGCCCCACACCGGCGTCATGGGCTACGATCCCGCCTTCCCCAGGATCCCCACCGCCGCCGTCACCATCGAGGCCGCCACCCAGATGCGCCGCATGCAGGACCGCGGCGAGCGCATCCGGATGCGCCTGGAGATGGGCGCCCAGACCCTGCCGGACGCGCCCTCGGCCAACGTCGTCGGCGAGATCCGCGGCAGCGAGAGGCCCGAGGAAGTGATCCTTCTCAGCGGCCACCTGGACAGCTGGGACGTGGGCCAGGGCGCCCAGGATGACGGCGCGGGCACGGTGATCGCCATGGAGGCCGCCCGCCTCATCCAGGCCCTGGGCCTGAAGCCGAAGCGCACCGTGCGCGTGGTGCTCTGGACCAACGAGGAGAACGGCCTGCGCGGCGGCCTGGGCTACCGGGACGCGCACGCCACGGAGCTCAAGGACATCATCGCCGCCGTGGAGACGGACTCCGGCAGCGAGCGGGTGAAGGCCTTCGCGCTGGATCTGGCCATGGGCACGCCTCAGGCCAAAGCTGACGCTTTAGCCTCGTTGAAAAGCGTGGGCAAAGCGCTGGAAGGGCTCGGGGTGACCTTTCAGCTGGGGGGCTCGGGGGCGGATGTGGGGCCCATCGTGGCCGCGGGTGTGCCCGGCATCGGCATGTACCACGCCGCCACCCACTACTTCGACGTCCACCACACCCACGCGGACACCTTCGACAAGGTGGACCGCGAGGACCTCGACTTCAATGCCGTCGCCCTGGCCACCTTCGCCTTCGCCCTGGCGCAGTCGGACGTGAGGTTCCGGTAGGCCGTCCGCGCCCGCATCCCGGGGATTCTTCCGCAGGAGTAGAGTGGCTGTCATGGCCATGCTGCTGCGGGACGGAGGCGAGATCTACTATGAGCTTCACGGGGAAGGGGCGCCGCTGCTGCTCCTCCCGGGGCTGGGTTCCGATGTCCTGAGCTGGGGGAGCCTCGTCACCCCGCTGGCCCAGAGCCACCACGTGATCCTGATGGACAACCGCGGCGCGGGCCGGACCCGGGGGTCTGGGCCGCTCACCATCGGGGCCATGGCCGCAGATGCGCTGGCCCTGCTGGAACACCTGGGCCACCCCAGGGTCCACGTCCTCGGCCACTCCATGGGCGGCCTCGTGGCCCTCACCCTGGCCAGCCTGGCCCCGGCCCGCCTGGACCGGCTGGTCCTGGCCGGCAGCTTCGCAGCGCTCCAGCCCCGCAACCTCCAGCTGTTCCGGGGCATGGCCAGCGCCCTCGAGCAGGGCGCGGACCGGGCGGACTGGTATCAGGAGCTGTTCGCGTGGATCTTCTCGGAGGGCTTCCTTGGGTCGGCCCAGGCCGTGCGCGCCGCCGCGCAGCTGGCGGCGGACTACCCGCTCGCCCCGACGCCCGCCGAGTTCCGCGGCCAGGTGGAAGCCCTGGCGGCCTGGGATGCCTCCACTGGACTAGGCGCCGTGACCCACCCGACCCTCGTGCTGGCCGCGCAGGATGATCGCCTGGTGCTGACCCGCGAAGGCCGGGCCCTCGCCGCCGCGCTGCCCCGCGGCACCTACCAGGAGCTGCCCGGGGCCGCCCACGCCATGCACCTGGAACAGCCCGAGGCCTTCCTGGCCGCCGCGCGCGCCTTCCTGGCCTGACCGAAGCCTGCGCCCTGCCTGCCGACCCTGCTACCGCTCCGCCAGCCGCTGGTAGCGGAAGGTGACGCGGCGCTGGAGGGCGCGGCCCTCGGGGGTCCCGCCGTCGCCCTCAGGCTGGCTGTCCCCATGGGCTTCGGAGGCCAGCCGCGCGGCGGGCAGGCCCACGCCAGCCAGGAAGCGCTGGGCGGCCAGCGCCCGCTGGGCACTGAGATCCAGGGCGTCGCCGCCGCCCCGCCCCTGCTCGCCCGGCGCCGCATGGCCCTCGCAGACGAGGGTGAAGCCCTGGTAGCGGAGGGCCAGCTCGGACAGCCGCACCAGCATCACATCGCTGCCGGGCTCCAGGGCCGCAGACCCCTCCGCGAAGAGGACGGCGCCGCGGAAGCTCACGAAGCGCAGCTGGGTCCCGACCTCCCGGCCTTCGCTGGCCTGGGCCGCGTTGAGGAGCTTCTCCAGGTCGGCGGCCTTGCCGGGATCCAGGCCCACGGAGCCCGGCAGGATGCCGTCCCCGGAGGTGGGCGGCCCGGGCGCCGGCTGGACGCCGAGGGCCTTCTGGATGGAGGCCACCGCCAGCTGGAGCTTGGTCTGGTCCGCCACGGAGAAGGAATACAGCAACGCGAAGAAGGCCATGAGTTGGACCATCAGATCCGCAAAGGTCATCAGCCAGAGGGATTCCAGGTCCGACTTGCGCCGTTGGAACCGGAGCGGTGACTGGCTAGCCATTGCTTCTGCGATCGGAGCCCCGCTTGCGGGGGGCCAGGAAGGCATTCAGCTGGGCTTCGAGGACCGTGGGGTGCATCTCCGCCTGGATGCCCAGGACCCCCTCCAGCATGATGTTCTTGAGCTGCATCTCCTCCCGGCTGCGCAGCTCCAGCTTGCCGGCGATGGGGATGGCCAACAGGTAGGCGATGACGGCGCCGTAGAGCGTGGAGAGCAGGCAGAGGGCCATGGCGCTGCCGATGCCCGAGGGGTCCTTGAGGCTGGCGAAGAGCTGCACCATGCCGATGAGCGTGCCCACCATGCCGAAGGAGGGGGCGCTCAAGGCGATGAAGCGGAAGATCTCCTGGCCCTGGTGGTGACGGTCCTGGGTGGCGTGCAGCTCCTGGGCCAGCACCGCGTGGATGTGCTCCCGGTCGGACGCGTCCACCACCATGCGCAGGCCCTTGGCCAGGAAGCCCTCCACGTCCATCGCCTTCTCCATGTTGAGCAGGCCCTCGCGCCTTGCCCGCTGGGACAGGCCCACGATCTGGGTCACCAGGGCCTGGGTCTCCGGCGCCCGGGTGAAGAAGGCCCGGGAGGCGATGGAGAACGCGTAGCGCACGTGCTCCAGGGGGAAGCGGATCATCGTCGCCGCGATGACGCCTCCGATCACCACGATGGTGCTGGCGGGATGGAAGAAGATGCGCGGGTTGGGCCCCAGCCCGATGGCCACCAGCAGCAGCCCCACCCCCAACAACACCCCCAGGAAGCTTCCTCGATCCATGGACCTACCCTCGGATCACCTATCGGCAGCTCCGGACAACCACCCCAGAATTGGCAAGGAGGCCCACCCGGCGGGACCGGCCTCACAGCCCCGGCGGGAACCCCACGGCCAGCCTGATTCGGGCGATGCCGGCATCGACGCTGCCATCGGCGTGGCGGATGAGGATGGGCGGCTCGGCCTCGGGGCACTGGGCCCGGGCCTCAAAGTCCTCGGGCAGGTCCTGGCGGCGGACGGCGGCGAAGACATCCAGACCATAGGGCTCGCCTGCCTTGAAGACGATCTCCCGGCGGTGCAGGCAGAGCAGCCCGGCGGCGGCCAGGGCAGCCAGGGCCCGGTCCCGCTGGTCATTGGGGAAGACACAGGCGAAGAGCCCGCCGGGAGCCAGCAACCGGGCCGCAGCCAGGGCATAGTCGGCGATGCTGCCCCGCACCTCCAGCCGGGCGGGCACAGACTGAGGGTGCGCCGCGGCCAGCCGCTGGCCCTCGGGCCAGTAGGGGGGCGTGCCCAGCACCAGGTCGAAGGGCGCCTGGTCCGCGAAGAGGTCGGGATCCCGCAGGTCGCCGAGCCGGGGGAAGACGCGCTGGTCCTGGCCGTTGTAGCGGATGCTCTTCCGGGCTAGGCGCAGGCTCTCTGCCTGGGCCTCCACCGTGTGCACCTCGGCCCCGGGGCAGCGCCAGGCGGCCATGAGGGCGACGCTGCCGATGCCCGAGCCCAGGTCCGCGATGCGGTCAGGCCGGGGACACCAGGTGGTGCCATACCAGGCCGTCACCAGGTCATCCGTGCTGAAGCGGTTGCCCTTGAGCAGCTGGAAGATGCGCCAGTGGCCGCAGAGCCCATCCAGGGACTCCCCCGGCTCCAGGTCCACGCCGCCCGGCGGCCGGGGCCCCGGGCGCACCCAGCCCTTGTAGCTGGCGGCATCTCCGGAGGGGGTGGGGCGCGGCATCCTCTGAGTGTCGGCGGAACCAGGGGCCAATAGCAAAGATCCCAGGCTGAAAGGGCAATCCACAGATGGAGCAGATGAAAAGGACCTAACCACCGATGAACACCGATAAGTGCTGGTTAAAAGCTGATAAAGAATTGCTTAATAATACATACAGTTGTTTCTATCCTGCCTTTATCGGCATTTATCGGTGTTCATCGGTGGTTCTGCACTTGAGCTTGCATCGAGCCCGACGCCATGCCGGGTTCTTCCGAAGATCCACGCTGGCGCCCGGGCCTTCCCTGCGCGACACTCAAAATATGGTCGCTGCTGGCAGAGCCCCGGAGCCCGTCCTCCGCGAGGGGGAAGGTTCAGCGTGCGGCGATGAATCCTGCCTGACCCTGGAAGGGGCCTTCGACCGGGTCAAGGCGGCGTTCCTGAAGCACCACCCCAATGGGGATGTGGCCCTGCTGAACCGGGCCTACCTGGTGGGCCGCAACATGCACGCCACCCAGCTCCGCAAGAGCGGGGAGCCCTACTTCTTCCACCCCCTGGCCGTGGCCCAGAGTCTGGCGGACTGGCGGCTGGACGCGGCCAGCGTGGCCTGCGGCATGCTGCACGACGTGGTCGAGGACACCCTCATGACCCAGGTGCAGGTGAAGGCCCAGTTCGGCGAGGAGATCTCCGAGATCGTGGACGGCCTCACCAAGATGAGCAAGCTGGCCTTCACGGACCGGCACCTGCTCAACGCCGAGAACGTCCGCAAGCTGCTGGTGGCCATGGGCAAGGACGTGCGGGTGCTGCTCGTGAAGCTGGCGGACCGGCTGCACAACATGAAGACCCTGGGCGTCATGGAAGAGGAGAAGCGCCGCCGCATCTCCCGGGAGACCCTGGAGCTCTACGCGCCCCTGGCGAACCGGCTGGGCATGGGCACCGTGCGGCTGGAGCTGGAGGACCTCGCCTTCCGCCAGCTGGAGCCGGAGCAGCACGCCGAGCTGTGCAGCGCGGTGGAGCGCAAGCGGGCCAAGCTCTCCGCCACCATCCAGGAGATCCACGGCTCCCTGCAGGCCATCCTCCGCCAGCAGGGGATCCAGGCCCAGGTCTACGGCCGCATCAAGCACCTCTACGGCATCTACCGGAAGATGGGCACCCAGGCCAAGGGCTTCGAGGACATCCACGACTGGCTGGCCTACCGCATCATCTGCCCGGACCGCGCCAGCTGCTACACGGCCCTTGGCCTGGTGCATGGCCTCTACAAGCCCGTGCCGGGCAAGTTCAAGGACTACATCAGCCTGCCCAAGGAGAACGGCTACCAGAGCATCCACACCACGGTGCTTATGACCTCCGGCGACATCTTCGAGGTCCAGATCCGCACCGAGGAGATGCACCTGCACTCGGAAGCGGGCATCGCCAGCCACTGGACCTACAAGGACGGCCGCATCGCGAACCGCGCCGAGATCAACCAGGTCTCCTTCCTGCGCCGCATGGTGGAGCTGCACCAGGACTCCCAGGACAGCCGGGAGCTCGTGGCCAACCTCCGCGGCGAGCTGACCTTCAACCGCATCCAGGTCTTCACGCCCAAGGGCGACCTCCGCAGCCTCGTGGAGGGCAGCACCCCCGTGGACTTCGCCTACGCCATCCACACCGAGGTGGGCCACCGCTGCGTGGGCGCCAAGGTGAACGGGCGCATCGTGCCCCTGAAGCACACCCTGCTGAACGGCGACCGCGTGGAGATCCTCACCCGGCCCAACCACAAGCCCAGCCGCGACTGGCTCAGCTTCGTGAAGTCCGCGGGGGCCAAGGGCCGCATCCAGGCCTTCATCCGCGAGGAGAAGCGCGCCCACGCCATCCACCTGGGCCGCGAGCGGCTGGAGCGCGAGTCCCGCGCCATGGGCGTGCGCCTGGATGACGCGGAGGCAAAGGCGAAGCTCGAGGCCCGCCTGGTCGAGATGAAGCTCCCGGGCTGGGACGCGGCCTACGCGGCCCTGGGCTTCGGCCGGATGACTGTGCACAAGCTCATCGAGCCCCTCATCCCCGAGCTGGAGCGGGCCAAGCCCAAAGAGAACACCTCCAACCTCCTGGACTCCGTGGTGGTGGGCGACACCACGGGCATCCTCTACACCCTGGCGGCCTGCTGCAAGCCCATCTGGGGCGACGAGGTCATCGGCTACATCACCCGCACCCGGGGCACGGCCATCCACCGCGCGGACTGCCCCCAGCTCAACACCGCCACCCTGCTGCCCGAGCGCCGGGTCAGCGTGGCCTGGGGCAAGCACGGCACGGAGCTCTATGACACCGAGCTCACGCTCACCTCCGAGGACCGGCCGGGCATGGTGGCCGCCATCTCCGAGAGCATCCAGCGCGTGGGCATCAACGTCCAGCGCTTCCACGGCTCCGCCACGGAGGAGGGCGCCGGCCTCTTCCACATCGCCCTGCGGGTGCGCGACCGCGCCCACCTGGTGGAGCTCATGGCGAGCCTCCGCCGCACCCGCGGCGTCTACACCGTCGAGCGGGTGAAGGGCTCGGTATTCGGGAAGGTCAAGTGAGCGCGGGAGGCGCGCCATGACCACCTGGCGCCCCCCCAGCGAGGCGCCGCCGGTGCCCTGGGCCCGGGTCGCCGAGAGCCTCCGTCGACCCCAGCTCAGCCCGAACCCGCACAAGCTGAGCCCCCGCATGGCGGAGGACCCGCGCCGGGCCGCCGTGGGGGTGATCCTCTGGGGCGACGCCGCCGGCGCCCGCAAGATCGTGCTGGTGCAGCGCGGCTTCGGCGCGCCCCAGCACGCGGGGGAACTGGCCTTCCCCGGCGGCATGGTGGAGCCCCGGGACCGGGACCTGCCCACCACCGCCCGCCGCGAGGTGGCCGAGGAGCTCGGCGTCACCACCGGCCTCTGGGAGCTGGGCTGCTTCCCGGATGGCGTGGCCAAGGCCAGGGTGCGCTTCACGCCGGTCTTCTTCCGCTGGGAAGAGCCGGAGCCGCGCTTCCACCTGGACCACGAGCTGGAGCAGGTGCTGCTGCTCCCCCTGGCGCCGCTGCTGACGGCCCCCTGGACCATGGAGCGCTTCGAGCGCTACGGCTTCACCCTGGACGTGCCCCGCCTCGAGCTGCCCCAGGCTCCCCTCTGGGGCGCCACCGCCTTCATCCTCAAGTCCTGGCTGGATGTCCTGAGGGACTGCGACTGAGGCCTACTTCGCGCCCTTGACGCTGCCGTCCTTCTCGAGGTACTTGTCCGGGTCCTTCTGCAGGCTGGTGGCGCAGTGCTTGCTGCAGACGCGGTATTCCTGGCCCCGCACCACGACGACCTGATCCTTGGGGGTGGTCTTCATCCGGCAGATGGGGTCAATGGTGTTGGTGGCGGGCTTGGCCTTGTCTGCAGCGGGTGCGGCGAGGACGGCGAGGGTGAGCAGGGCAGCGTGAAGCATGGGTCCTCCAGAGAGGCCTTATTGTAGCGGACCGCCCCGCGACAAGGCCTCGCAGGGCGGCGGAACGGTCCGATCGGACTACTTCTTGGCGTTCTTGGGCGTGCCGTCCTTCTTCAGGAACTTGTCCGGATCCTTGAGCATCTGCGTGTCGCAGCCGCCGCAGCAGATGCGGTACTCGTGGTCCCGCACGACGACAGTCTTGGACTTCTCGCTGACCTTGCCGCCCAGCACTGGGCAGATGGTGTTGGTGGCGGGCAGAGGCTTGGCCGCTGGCGCGGCCAAGATGAATAATGAAAGCAGGGGTACAAGCATGGAGGCTCCTTTGTAGGTAGTGGTTAGTAGTTCCTATCTCAGGCTTCGACAGAAGCCTGAGCCGGTACGAGCGATCGTCGCTTCCACAAATAGTAGATGGCGGGATAGACCAGCAGCTCCAGTAGGAAGCTGGTGGTGAGGCCGCCCACCATGGGCGCGGCGATGCGCTTCATGAGGTCGGCGCCGGAACCCGTGCTCCACATGATGGGCAGCAGGCCCATGAAGGCCGCGGCCACGGTCATGGCCTTGGGCCGCACCCGCTTCACGGCGCCGTGGATGATGGCCTCGATGAGGTCGCCATCGGTGTTCAGCCGCCCCTTGCGCTGGGCCTCGTCGTGGCTGAGGTCCAGGAACAGCAGCATGAACACGCCGGTCTCGGCGTCCAGGCCCATGAGGGCGATGAGGCCCACCCAGACGGCGATGCTCATGTTGTAGTCCAGGCCCCAGAGCAGCCAGAAGGCGCCGATGGCGCTGAAGGGCACCGCCAGCATCACGATGCCCGCCTTGAAGGCCGACCGGGTGTTGGCGTAGAGCAGCCCGAAGATCAGCACCAGCGTGATGGGCAGGATGAGCTTCAGCCGCTCCTTCACGCGGATCATGTTCTCGTACTGGCCGCTCCAGGTGAGGCTGTAGCCGGGTGGCAGCTTCAGCTCCGCCACGGCGGCCTTGGCGCGCTGGACGTAGGTGCCCACGTCCACCAGGGAGGTGTCGAAGTCCAGCAGCACGTAGCCGTTCATGAGGCCGTTCTCGTCGCGGATCATGGCCGGGCCGGTGGTCCACTTCAGGTCCGCCAGCTCCTCCATGGCCACGGTGCCGCCCCCGGGCAGGGACACCAGCACCCGGCCCAGGGCCGCCGTGGACTCCCGGAAGTCCCGCTGGTAGCGCACGTTCACGGGATACCGCGCCCGGCCGTCGAAGACCGTGGCCTGGGTGTCGCCGCCGATGGCCGTCATCACCATCATGTTGGCCTGCTCCACGCTGAGCCCGTAGCGGGCCAGACGGTCGCGCTTGAGCACGAAGTCCAGGAAGTAGCCCTGGTTCGTGCGCTCGGCGAAGGCGCTGCGGGTGCCGGCCACCTTGGCCAGCACCGCCTCGGCCTCCACGGAGATCCGCTCGATCACCGCCAGGTCCGGCCCGTTGACCTTGAGCCCCACCGGCGTGCGGATGCCCGTGCTGAGCATGTCCAGGCGTGCCTTGATGGGCATGGTCCAGGCGTTGGGAATGGCGGGCAGGCGCACCGCGTGATCCAGGTCCCGGACGATGTCCTCCTGGGTGACCCGGTCCCGCCAGAAGGGGCGCAGCAGGCCCTTCACCCAGTCCGGCGCCCAGGACGAGAACCAGCGGGGCCGCTCGCGCCACTGGTCCTCGGGCTTGAGCACGATGACCGTCTCCATCATGGAGAAGGGCGCGGGATCCGTGGCCGTGTCGGCGCGGCCCGCCTTGCCGTAGACCCGCGCCACCTCGGGCACCGTGCGGATGAGCCGGTCCTGCACCTGGAGGATCCGCTGGGCCTCGGTCTGACTGAGGCCCGGCAGGGTCGAGGGCATGTAGAGCAGTGTGCCCTCGTTGAGGGGCGGCATGAACTCGCTGCCCAGCTTCAGGAACACCGGCACCGTCGCCAGCACCAGCAGGAAGGCCAAGGCGATGGTGGCCTTGGCGTGCTTCAGGACGAAGCGGCAGGGGCGCTCATAGAGCCGGTGGAGGAACACCGAGATGGGGTGCTTCTCCTCCGGGTGGTAGGTGCCGACCAGCGTGTGGGTGCCCAGCCTCGCCAGCCACCGGGGCTTGAAGGTGAAGGGATCCATCCGCGCGAACATCATGCGCAGGGCGGGATCCAGGGTGATGGCCAGCAGGGCCGCGATGGCCATGGCGAGGTTCTTGGAGTAGGCCAGGGGCTTGAAGAGCCGCCCCTCCTGGTCCACCAGGGTGAACACGGGCATGAAGGCCACGGCCACCACCAGCAGGCTGAAGAACACGGACGGCCCCACCTCCAGCAGGGCGTCGAGGCGCACCTTGTGGAAGTCGCCGGGGCGGCCGGAGCTGTTCCACTCCTCCAGTTTCTTGTAGGCGTTCTCCACCTCCACGATGGCGCCGTCCACCAGCACGCCGATGGAGATGGCGATGCCCGCCAGGCTCATGAGGTTCGCGTTGAGGCCCGCCGCCTGCATGGGGATGAAGGCCAGGGCCACGCTCACGGGGATGGTGACGATGGGCACGATGGCCGAAGGGATATGCCACAGGAAGACCAGGATCACCAGGGAGACGATGAGCATCTCCTCGATGAGCTTCCAGGACACGGTGCTGATGGCCTTCTGGATCAGCTCGGAGCGGTCGTAGGTGGTGACCACCTCAACCCCCTCGGGCAGCGATGCTTTCAGGTCCTGCAGCTTCTCCTTCACGGCAGTGATGACGTTCAGGGCGTTCTCGCCCTGGCGCATGATGACGATGCCGCCCACGGCGTCGCCCTGGCCGTCCAGGTCCGCGAGACCCCGGCGGATGTCCGGCCCCAGGGTCACGGTGGCCACGTCTCCCAGCCGGATGGGCGTGCCGTTCTCAGACTTGAGCACGGCCTCCTCGAGGTCCTTCAGCGTCTTCACGTAGCCCCGGCCCCGCACCATGTACTCGCGGCCCGAGACCTCGATCAGGCGGCCCCCGGCCTCGTTGTTGGCGGCCTTCACCGAGGCGATCACCGCCTCCAGGGGCAGCCGGTAGGCCGACAGCTTGTTGGGGTTCACCGCCACCTGGAACTGCCGAGCCTGGCCGCCCACGGTGGCCACCTCGGCCACGCCGGGCACGCTCTGCAGCGCGTAGCGCAGGAACCAGTCCTGGTGGCTGCGCAGCTCGTCGCTGCGGTGCTTGCCCGCGCGGTCCACCAGGGCGTACTGGAAGATCCAGCCCACGGAGGTGGCGTCCGGGCCCAGCTCGGTCTTCACGCCGGGCGGCAGGTTCGCGGTGATCTTGCTGAGGTACTCCAGCACGCGGCTGCGGGCCCAGTAGATGTCCGTGCCGTCCTCGAAGATCACGTAGACGTAGGAGTAGCCGAAGTCCGAGAGGCCGCGTACGGCCTTGACCTTGGGCGCCCCCAGCAGGCTGGTGATGATCGGGTAGGTGACCTGGTCCTCCACCAGATCGGGGCTGCGGTCCCACTTGGAGTAGACGATGACCTGGGTGTCGCTGAGGTCCGGCAGCGCGTCCAGGGGGATGCGCTGCATGGACCACCAGGAGAGGCCCAGCAGCAGCAGGCTGGCGGCCACCACCAGGAAGCGGTTCTCGGCGGAGAAGCGGATGATCTTCCGGATCATGGCTTGGCCTCGTGCTTGGGCTGGCCGGACTCGGCCTTGGCGCCCAGGGAGGCCAGGGCGGCCCGCAGGCGGGACTCGGAGTCCACCAGGAACGCGGCGCCGGTGACGACCTCCTCACCGGCCTCGAGGCCCTTGCGGACCTCCACCAGGTCGCCGGACGCGGGGCCGGTCTCCACCTCGCGGGGCTCGAACTTGCCGTCGCCCAGGGCCACGAAGACCACCTTGCGGGTACCGGAGTCCAGCACTGCGTCCATGGGCACCAGCAGCCCCTTGCGGGTGCCGGTCTTGAGCACCGCGTCGCCGAACATCTCCGGCTTCAGCTCGCCCCGGGGGTTGGCCACCTCGACGCGGACCTTGGCGGTGCGCGTCTTGGGATCCAGCACCGCGTCCACGAAGGCCACGCGGCCCGGGAAGGCCCGGCCGTCCCCGCCGTTGATCTTCAGCTCCGCAGCGCTGCCCACCTTCACCCGGGGCAGCTCGGACTCGGTGACCTCCGCCTGGGCCCAGAGGTGGCTCAGGTCCGTGATCTCCAGGGGCGCCTCGCCCGGAGAGACCCGCGAGCCTTCCACCACGGTCTTGGCGGTGATGACGCCGCTGAGGGGCGAGCGCAGGGTGAGGGTCTTCTGGACCTCGCCCGTCTTCTCCAGCTGCTCCAGGGCCTCGGCGGGCACGTCCCACAGCTGCAGGCGGCGGCGGGCGGAGTCCAGCAGGTCGCCACCGGACTGCTTGAGGGCGCCGCTGCTCAGGGCCTTCTGGGTGCGCAGGGCCAGCAGGTACTCCCGCTGGGCGCTCACGAACTCGGGGCTGTAGAGGCTGAACAGGGGCTGCCCCTTGGCCACGGGCTTGCCCACGAAGTCCGCGTAGAGCTTCTCCACGAAGCCCTCCACCTTGACGTTGATCTTGCGGACGCGGGTCTCGTCCAGGGCGAGGCGGACCACGGCGCGGATCTCGCCGCCGGTGGGGCCCAGCACCACCTTGGCGGTGCGCAGGCCGATGAGCTGCTGGCGGGCGGGGTCGATGGTGATGGCGGCCAGGCCGTCCACGCTCGACGCGCCGCCCTGGATCTCCTCGATGGGCACCAGGTCCATGGCGCAGATGGGGCACGTGCCGAAGTGGTCCTGCAGGATCTGCAGGTGCATGGGGCACTGGTACATCTGCTTCTTCGCCGCCGGGGCCGCGGCGGCGGGACCGGGCCGGCGCACCAGCAGGGTGCCGCCCACCCCGACCGCGAGGCCGAGGGCCAGCAGGGCGAGGGAGCGGACGGGAGACCCGGCGCGGGTCGGCTGTTCGGGGGAGGGCTGCTCGTGGCTCATGGGAACTCCTACATCTTCATGGAGGCGGGGCCGCTGTCCTGGGCCTTGCCCGGGGCCTTGGCAGTGGAACGAACGGCAGGGGCGCTGGTGCCCGCGGCGATGCTGGCGGAGCCCAGGGACCCGCCGGTCACGGGGACCGTGGGGCCGAGGGCGCACTCCGCCAGGGCGATGTGCTGGGCCTGGAGCTGGGCCTGGGTCTGCAGGAAGGCAGCCTGGTCACCCACCCAGCCATTGAGCGCCTCCAGGGCGCCCAGGAAGGGGGCGCGGCCGGCCTCGTACTGGGCCAGGGAGGCCCGGAAGCTGGCCTCGCTCTGCACCAGCAGGCCCTCGCGGTAGAGGTCCCGGATCCGGCGCAGGGCCGTGATCTGGAGGGTGCGCTCCTCGGTGCGCTGCCGCAGCAGGGTGCGCACGGACTCCACCTCGGAGCCCTGGCCCAGGCGGTGGTGCTCATGCTCGGCCACGGCGCGCTGCTGCTTGGACCGGCCGTAGATGGGCAGGGAGATGCTCACACCCACCTGCCACATGGGATCGAAGGCGCCCCGGGGCATGATGCCCGCGGTGACGGCGAAGTCCGGCCGCCGGTCCAGCTTCGCCAGCTCCAGCTGTTTCTCGGTCTGCTTCACGGTGGCGCGGACCGAGGCCAGCTCGGGGCTGCGGACCTCCACGGCCTCGGGGGCCAGGAGGGCGGGCTCGGGCAGGTCCGCCAGGGTCGCGGTGGTGGGGATGGGATCCGCGGGCTCGTGTTGCCGCAGGCGGTTGAGGCCGGCCACGGCGGACCGCTCCTCGGCCTCCAGAGACCAGACCGCCTGCTGCAGCCGCGTGCGCTCGAGCTGGGCTCGCAGCAGGTCGCCCTGGCTGCCCTGCCCCACCTCGTAGCGGGTGCGCGCCAGCTGCTCGGCCTGCTCCAGGAAGAGGGCCTGCTGCGCCTGCAGGCGCTGCTGCTCGCGGACCAGCAGCAGCGCCGCGTAGCCCCGCCGCACGTCGGCCTCCAGTCCCAGCTGCACCCGGACGCGGATGGCATCCGAGAAGTCCACGGCCAGGGCTGCGACGTCCTTGCGGAGGGCGCGCTTGCCCGGCCAGGGCAGCGGCTGGGTGAAGGCCACGCTGTAGAAGCTGGTCTCCATGCGGCCGATCTGCAGCTTCTGGAAGCCGTCATTCTGCAGCCCCAGGGAGATCGACGGATCCGGCAGCACCCCTGCCTGGGGCACGCGCTCCTCGTCCATGCGCACGGCCGCATCGGCCCGCCGCAGGTCCGGGTGCTCCGCCAGGGCCTCGCGGATGAGGCCGGACAGCACCGGGTCGGGAGAGAAGGGATCGGGTTGGGGAACCTGGGCCAGGCCCGATGCGGTGAGCACCAGGGCCGGAACCAGACGCGAAAAAGCGCGCATGGGCATCTCCGGAACAAAGAGGTCAGGCCCGCCCGGACGGGCAGGCAGGGCTACGCCAGGGCGGCCTTCAGATCCGGATCAAGCTCAGGCGGGCCAAGTGCCGACCCAGGTCCGGGTCGCGACCCCCCAGGAACGACACCAGCTCCGGCAGGTTCTGCAGGAGGGGCTGTGTGGCGGCCCAATCCGCGGGCACGGGCGCGGCTTCCACCCGCCGCTGAGGCTGCTCGCCCCGGCGCGGGGCCTGGAGGGCGACGGCGCCAGCGCGCTGCTGGCAGGAGGTCTGCTGCGGACCCCGGTTGCTCTCGGGCTTGGGACAGGGACAGGTGTCTTCGACCCCGGCCGCTTCGCCGCAGCAGCAGCTGTGGGACGCGGCGGTCCCCGGCGTCCAGTCCGAGACCCCGCCGCCAAGGAGCAGCGCGAAGGCCAGGATGGCTCGCAAGATGGACCGCAGGGGGAACCTCCGAAGGTCCCATCATAGGGCCCTCTCCTATGTGGTAACAGGGAATCCTTGACTGGGGTCACAGCGGCCCGGCGCAGAGTCAGGTGAGGCGCGGGGCAGCGTAGGATGGAGCCATGGCGGAAACCTTGGAACTGGCAATCATCGGCGGCGGCATCGCCGGTCTGAGCCTCGCCTACCACCTAGCCCGGGCGGGCCAGCGGGGCATCGTCCTGCTGGAGCGGGAGGCTCAGGCCGGCACCTACGCCAGCGGCCACAACGCCGCCGTCGCCCGGTCCCTCACGGGCCGCGACGAGCACACCGCCCTGACCGTGGAAGGCTGCCGCCGCCTGGCGGAGGTGGGCCTCCTGGCCCGGACCGGGGGCCTCCTGGCCAGCGTGGAGCCCGGCCCCCTGACTGAGTTTGAAGCCGAGGCCCACCGGCACGGCGTGGCCGTGACCCGGGGCGAGGGCATCCCCCTGGCCGGCCTCCGGGCCGCGGAGCACCTGGCCATCCCGGGCGACGGGGTCATCGACATCGCGGGTCTCCTGCGCACCTGCGCCGACGGCGCCCGGGCCGGGGGCGTCAGCCTGCGCTTCGGCTGCGGCGTGCGCGGCGTCCAGCCCACTGCCGACGGCTTCGCGCTCGACACGGATGCGGGTCCCCTCCACGTTCGGCAGCTGGCCATCGCCGCCGGCGCCTGGGCCGGGGAGCTGGGCGCCCAGGCCGGCTCGCACCTCGCCTTCACCCCCCTGCGGCGCACCCTGGTCTGGAGCGGCGCGCCCCACCCCCAGGCCGAGCCCTGGGCCTGGTGGGTGGACCGCCCCTTCTACCTGCGCCCCGAGAGCGGCGGCCTGCTGATGTGCCCCTGCGAGGAGGTCGCGGTGCCCCTGCCCCCCCGGGGTCGGCAGCCGGACACGGACCCCGCGGTGCTGGACAGCCTCTTCACCAGCCTCCGGGAGCTGGCGCCGCACCTGGCGGATCGGCCCGTCACGCGATACTGGACCGGCCTGCGCACCTTCGCCCCGGACCGCCGCTTCGTTCTCGGCTGGGATCCCTGGAACCCGCGCCTCTTCTGGTCCGCGGGCCTCGGCGGCCACGGCATGACCAGCGGCCTCGCCGTCGGCGCCCTCGCCGCCGCCGCCTACCAGCGCAAAGCCGACACTGGCGTGCTGGACCCCGGGCGGTTCAGGGTCTGAGCCTGGCCGATCCCAAGGACCTGCTGCGCCCTTGGAGAAGCCATTTTTGACCGGTGAGGAACGGGGAGGAACGGGGAGAAAGTGGCTTCTTTCTCACCGTTCCTCTCCGGTTTTCCTTCGTTCTTTTCCTGGCTCGCGAACCCGCTCCGTGCCCCGGGGAAACCCGGGACTATCGCCGAGTCCAGGATCGGCCTTAGCATCGCTCCATGGCTGCCTCTTCCCTTCGCGTTGCGCTGGTCCAGCAGGACACGGTCTGGCAGGACCGGGCTGCGAACCTGGCACGGGCCCGGGGCTATGTGGAGCAGGCGGCTCGGGCGGGCGCCCGGGTGGCGGTGTTTCCGGAGCTGTTCACGCTGGGCTTCACCATGGCGCCGGAGCCCTTCGCGGAGGCCCTGCCCGGCCCCACCACTGAGGCCGTGGGGGCGCTGTCCCGGGAGTTCGGGCTCTACGTCATCGGCTCGGCGGTGGAGGCCCACGCGCCGCACCCGCGCAACGCGGCCTTCGTCACGGCACCAGATGGCGCCCTGCTGGCGACCTACCGCAAGCTGCACCCCTTCACCTACGGGGATGAGCACCAGCACTACAGCGCCGGGGAGGAGTGCCCGCTGTTCGAGCTCGACGGCATCCCCTGCGGCCTGCAGGTCTGCTACGACCTGCGCTTTCCCGAGCCCTTCCGGTCCCTGGCCGTGCGCGGCGCCGAGGTCATCTTCGTGCCTGCCAACTGGCCCGCCCGGCGGATCTCGGCCTGGTCCACCCTGCTGGCCGCCCGCGCCATCGAGAACCAGGCAGCCATCTGTGGCGTCAACCGCGTGGGCCGCGACGGCGCCGGCCTCGACTACCCCGGTGCCTCCGCGCTCCACGACTGCTTCGGCGAGGTCATCGCCTCCGGGGATGCCACCGAGGGCCTCATCATCGGCGACCTGAACCTCACCCAGCTCCGCGCCTGGCGCCAGCGCTTCCCCGCCCTGCAGGATCGGCGGCCCGAGGTCTACGCCGCGCTCGAGGTCAAAGATGGAACACCGATGAACACCGATTAACCGCCGGTGAAGAGCGAGCTAGAAACGCTGATGCTTGTTCTTGTTTATGCTCTTATCGGTGTTAATAGGTGGCCAAAACTGCTTTGTATTTTT
>JAAXXS010000039.1:0-2927 GCA_013334395.1 Holophagaceae bacterium
CTGGTGGTGATCAGTTCAGGGTTGGCGGGGCTCTGTCCACAGGTCCCGCAGCACCACCCCGGCCAGGGTCGCCATGGCCACCACTAGGCCCCCGGCCGCGGCGCGCGCCAGCCACAGCAGCTCGGGCCGCCCCTGGCCCAGCCACCACTGCGCGGCATTGAAGATCACGGCGAGCGCACAGGCGATCACCAGCCCCCGCCGCCCGGGCCAGCGGGTCCGCAGCAGCAGAGCCCCGCAGCCAAGGAACACCAGCGGGAAAGCAAGCAGGTGCAGCAGGCGGGTCGGCAGGTGTCCCGTGGCGTCCGTGGGCTCGGCCAGCCGCGCCAGGTGGCGCAGGTCCTCAGAGCTGGTGACTCGGGGATACTCGCCCCCCGGGGCATGGCAGCTGGCGCAGTTGTTGGCCACCAGCGCCTCCACCTGGGGGAGTCCTTCTTGGTTGGCACCGGCGGCCACCCAGACCCGGACCCGCTCCCGCTCCGAGGGGCTGGTGTTCACGGCCATGGCTCCATCGAGCACGGCCCGAAGC
Organism: Holophagaceae bacterium; assembly: GCA_013334395.1. Taxonomy (GTDB): domain Bacteria; phylum Acidobacteriota; class Holophagae; order Holophagales; family Holophagaceae; genus Geothrix. Next base: position 527 of record JAAXXS010000039.1, read on the forward strand.
CTGGAATTCGCAGGAGGCTGCGCCGCGGGCAGGAGCTCCCGCAGTCCCACCAGGAGCAGCGTCAGGGAGAACAGCAGGAGCAGTCCCACCAGGGCGAGCGTGGCGGGGAGGCGCTTCAGCGGCCGCTGGGAGGTCACAGGCATGGGACCATGGTAGGTGCTTCTGGGGAGTCTGCATGAGCGAGTTCGATGCCCGGGCAGGCACCTGGGACCAGGACCCCGCCAAGGTGGCGCGGGCCCTGACCGTGGGTCGGGCCATCGCCGAGGCCCTGCCCTTGGCGGGCTTGCGGGTCCTCGAGTACGGCTGCGGCACGGGGTTGCTCGGCTTTGCCCTGCAGCCCCAGGCTGCCTGGGTGTCCCTGGCAGATACTTCCGAAGGCATGCTGGCGGTGCTGCGCGCCAAGATCGCCGCAGCGGGCGCGGCGAACATGAGCCCTCTGCGCCTGGACCTGCTGACAGAGCCCCTGCCGGAGGCCCGCTTTGACCTCGTGTGCAGCCTCATGACCCTGCACCACATTCCTGACACCCAGGGCATTCTGGACCGCTTCTGCAAGGTCCTGGCGCCCGGCGGCTGGGTGGCCCTGGCGGATCTGGATGCCGAGGATGGTTCCTTCCACGGGCCCGAGGCCGAGGTCCACCGGGGCTTCGACCGCGAAGCCTTCCGGGCGCAGCTCACCAGGGCCGGTTTCCACAACATTCACCTCGAGACCGTCTGCGAGGTCGATAAGGACAGCCGACGCTATCCCGTGTTCCTGGCCGTGGCGCGGCGGGACTGAAGCGGGCCACTTATTAACCACGAATCAGACGGCAGAATTCCGTTGTCCTTCTTCGTGGTCTTCGAGGTGACCGTTTTCTTCGGAACACGCCCTCTGCCGAGTTCAGTCGATGGCGACGGGTCCTGCGGACTTGCCCTGGCGCATGAGGAAGAGCAGGGGGAAGAGCAGGAAGCACATGATGCCCATGAACCAGAAGGTGTCCGAGAAGGCCATCATGGCGGACTGCTTGGCCATGGTGCCGTAGACCGCGCCCTGCGCCATGTGGCCGGCATCCACGGGGGAGAGGCCGCCGCTGGTGACGCCCAGCTGCGTGGCCCGGTCCAGGAAGCCCTGGTAGGCCGGATTGCCCGGGGCCAGATTCTCGACCAGGTTGGCCTGATGGAACTGGGAGCGGCGGGACAGCATCGTCGTGACGATGGCAATGCCCGTGCTGCCGCCGATGTTGCGCACCAGGTTCATGAGGCCCGCGGCGTAGGCGGTCTTGTGCGGCGGGATGTGCTGGAAGGCGAGCACGTTGATGGGGATGAACAGGAAGGCGAAGCCGAGGCTCTGCACGACGCGGGAGGTCATGGCCGTCTGGAAGTCCACCTGCAGGTTGAAGCCGGACATCTGGATGAGGCCCAGCCCGCACACCGTGAAGCCGATGCCGATGAGCCAGCGGGTGTCCACTTTCTTCAGCAGCATCGCCACCACCGGCATCATGAACATGACCGCCAGTCCGCCTGGACTGAGCACCCAGCCGCTGAGCAGGGCCGTGTAGCCCAGCAGAGTCTGCAGGAAGATGGGCAGCAGCGCCAGGCTCCCGTAGAGCACGAAGCCCAGCACAAAGAGCATCAGGATGGCCACCGCGAAGGTGCGGTCCTTCAGCAGGCGGAGGTCCACGATGGGCCGCTCCTTGCCCAGCTCGTAGATGACCGCAAAGAGCAGCGCCACCACCGCCACGATGGCGAAGAAGATGATGAAGCCCGAGGAGAACCAGTCCTTCCGCTGGCCTTCATCCAGCACGATCTCCAGCGAGGCGAGGCCCAGGGTGAGGACGCCGATGCCCAGGTAGTCGAAGCGGGCGCCTTCCTTGAGCGAGATGCGGTGGAAGTTCGGCGGGTCCTTCACCAGGGCGCTGGTGAGGGTGAAGGACAGGATCCCCACCGGGATGTTGATGAGGAAGATCCAGTGCCAGCTGAAGTTGTCCGTGATCCACCCGCCCAGCACCGGGCCGATGATGGGGGCCAGCACCACGCCCATGCCATACACGGCCATGGCGGCGCCGCGCTTCTCATGCGGGAAGGTCTCCACCAGGATGGCCTGCGAGATGGGCTGCAGCCCGCCGCCGCCCAGGCCCTGGAGCACACGGAAGAAGATGAGCCAGCCCAGGGACGGCGCGATGCCGCACAGGAAGGACGCCGCCGTGAAGACGGTCACGCAGGTGAGGTAGAACCGCTTGCGCCCCATGAGGCTGGAGAAGTAGCCGCCCAGGGGCAGCACCACCGCGTTGGCCACCAGATAGGACGTCAGCACCCACGTGGTCTCCTCCACCGTGGCCGACAGGTTCCCCGCGATGTGCGGCAGCGCCACGTTCGCCACGCTGGTGTCCAGCACCTCCATGAACGTCGCGATCATCACCGTGAG
>JAAXXS010000039.1:3027-19515 GCA_013334395.1 Holophagaceae bacterium
GATAGGACGTCAGCACCCACGTGGTCTCCTCCACCGTGGCCGACAGGTTCCCCGCGATGTGCGGCAGCGCCACGTTCGCCACGCTGGTGTCCAGCACCTCCATGAACGTCGCGATCATCACCGTGAGAGCGATGACCCAGGGGTTGATGGCGCGGGTGGAATTCATGAATGCTTGGGCCGATCTACTTGAGGATGACGGTGGCTTCGACGTTCATGCCGGGGCGCAGGATGACCTTGCCGGCTTCGGCGTCGTCGATGCGGATCTTCACGGGGATGCGCTGGACCACCTTCACGAAGTTGCCCACGGCGTTCTCGGGGGGCAGCAGGCTCATGCGCGAGCCCGTGGAGCCGGCGATGGAGTCCACGCGGCCCTTGAGGGTGGTGCCGGTCATGTCCACCTTGATCTCGACTTCCTGGCCGGGCCGCATGCGGGCGATCTGGGTCTCCTTGAAGTTGGCCGTGACCCAGGTGCGGTGCAGGGGGATGAGCGTCAGCAGGCCCTGGCCCGGCTGGATGGTCTGGCCCTGCTCCACGAAGCGGCGGGTCACCACGCCTTCCACCGGCGCGAGGATCTTGGTGTAGCTCAGCTGCAGCTCAAGGCCATCCTGGTTGGCGCGGGCCGCGTCCACCTGGGCCAGGGCCGAGGTCAGGCGCGCCTCGGCGGCGCTCACGGTGACCTTGCGGATGTCCGCTTCCCGCTGCAGGGAGGCCAGCCGCTGCTGGGCGGCGCGCCACTCGCCATCGGCCACGTCGGCCTGGGTGCGGTAGCCGTCGAACTGCTGGGCGGAGATCTCTTCTCGTTCGGCCAGGGGCTTCATGCGCTGGACGTCCATCCTGGCCTTGTCGAGGCTGGCCTTCCGGGCATCGAGGTTGGCCTGGGCGGTCTCCTGGTCCGATCCCCGGGCCTGCTGGAAGGACACCTTGCCGCGCTCCAGCTCGGCCTTGGCGCCCTCGACCTGGGCCTTGGCCTGAGCCTGGGCGGCCTTGGCCTGGTCCAGGCGGGCCTGGATGTCGCGGGGATCGATGGCCACCAGGGGATCGCCGGCCTTCACGGCCTGGTTGTCCTCCACCAGCACCTTCTCCACGCTGCCGTAGACGCGGCTGGACACGGGCACGAGGTGACCGTCCACCTGGGCGTCGTCGGTGCTCACGTGGTTGCGGTTCACGAACCACAGGCCACCGAGCAGCAGCAGGGCGATGGGAGTGCCGATCAGCAGGGCCCGCATGGCCTTGGAGGTGCCCGCGGCGGCGGAGGTCTCCTCGACGGGGCTGTCCGGCGTGTTCGATGCATCCTGGTTCATGGGTGTCTCCGTCATCGGGCGAGGAAGGCTTCGAGCTGGCCGGTGGCGCGGGCCAGGTCCGCCCGGGCCTGGTTCAGGCGATAGAGGGCGCTGATGTGGTTGTCCGTGGCGCGGGCCAGCTCATCCTGGGCGTTGATCACTTCGATGTTGCTGCTGACGCCGGCCTCGAAGCGGTGCCGCGCCTGGCTGAGCGCCTCCGTGGACAGGCTCACGGCGAGGTCGCCCACCTGGACCTCATGGGCGGCGGCCTCCTGCTCGGCCTGGGCCACCTGGACCTCGTAGCCCACCTGGGCGCGGACCTCGCGCCGGGCGTCCTGGACACGGTCCAGCTCGGACTTGGCGCGGGAGATGCGGGAGCTCACGAGGCCGCCCGTGAAGAGCGGCACCCGGACGCCCAGGGTCAGCTGGTAGGTGGTGGCCCAGGGCTGGGACTGGAGGCCCGTGCTGCTGTAGGCGCCGGTGGCGACCAGGGTGGGCAGGCGCAGGCCTTGGGCGGCCTGGCGCAGGTTCTCGGCGATCTGCTCCCGGGCCTCCAGCACCGCCAGCTCCGGCCGCTGGGCCAGACCCGTCTGGAAGGCTTCCGCGAAGCCCGCCTGGGGCAGCACCGGCGCAGCCAGGGTGTCCAGCAGCTCGATGCGCGTGGTGGGCTCCAGGTCCAGCAGGCGGCCCAGGCCTGCAAGGGATGTGAGGCGCTGGGTCTGGGCCTGGATCAGCCGCTGCTTCTCGGTCTGCAGCTGGAGCTGGGCGCGCAGGGTGTCGAGCCTGGTGCCCACGCCCTGCTTCTGCTGGCTCTCGGCCAGCCGGGCCAGGGCTCCGGCCAGCTCCACGCGGGACTCTCCGGCCTGCACCGAAGCCTGGGCGCGCAGGGTCCGGAGGTACTGGCCCACCACCAGGGCGGCCACTTCCTCGCGCACCGCGCGGTTCTGGGCCTTGGCCGACGCCTCGCCGTACTGGGAGGCCCGCCACTTCTTCCAGAGGCTCAGGTCGAAGAGCGACACGTGGGCCTCGAGCCCCACCTGGCCCCAGTTGAAGGGACCGACGAGCTGGGGGCCGTGGGGGGTCGGGATGCCGATGAAGGCATCCATGTTGTTCTTGGCCCGCTGGCCCATGGCCTGGGCGGATACGGCAGGCATCAGCGCTGCGGCGGCGGCGCGCCGGTCGTCGCCGCTCTCGGCGATGGCCAGCAGCGACAGGTGGACGCGGGGGTTGTGGTCCAGGGCCCTGCGCAGGGCCTGGGCCAGGGTGAGCTTGACCGTGGGCCCGGCATCCACCAGGTCAGGAGCGGCGGCGGTTCGGGCAGCGGTACCCCCCAGCGCCAGCAGGGCGGCAGCCAGGGCAGGGAGCATCCGGGAAGGGGAGGAGGGCTGGAACAGCATGGAGGCTCGCGGAGGAAGATGCTTCAGGAGGCTGTGGCGGACAAATCAGCGTTGGCCAGCATCCGCTGGAGGAGGGCTGTCAGCACGGTCACCTCCTCCTGGCTGAAGCCGCGCAGGTGGGTGTTCAGCACCTTCACGGCCACAGGTGGAAGCTGGGGGTGGAGGAGGCGGCCAGCCGGTGTCAGCTCCAGGTGGACCAGGCGGCGGTCGCTGGCGCTGCGGACCCGGCGGATGAGGCCCTTTTCCTCCAGGCGGTCCAGCATGCGGGTCATGGAACCCGTGTCGTAGCGGCTGTGGCGGCACAGCTCAGCGGCGGTGGCACCCCGGCCGCTGGCGATGCGCATGAGGATCACCCACTGGGCGCCGGTGATGCCCAGCTCCGTCATCTCGCCATCCAGGGCCGCCAGCAGGCGCCCTGACACCTCTGAGACCAGCCTGCCCAGGCTGGTCTCAGGGTTGTAGGTGGCCAGGGTGTAGGGACCCTGGCTTGCGGCGTGGGGGGACATGAGTGGATCCTTGCCTAGGCAATTGCTGTCTAGGCAGTAAAGTAAAGAATCCGGCCCGTCCTGTCAATGGGGACCTCGGGCTATGATCGTGCTCTTCAGCAGCATGATGGTGCTGTTCCTTGCGGCCACCCTGCCTGCCGTCCCCGTGCGGTGGCCTCTCGCTGACCTTGCCCTTTCCTGGAGCACCCCATGCGCCGCTTCCTCACTGCACTTCTCCTCGGTGTCTCGGTCCTCTCAGCGCAGCCAGCGCCCTCCTTGGCGGGCTACTGGGAGGGCGCCATCCAGATCCCGGGCACGGAGATGAAGATCCAGGTGACCCTGGAAGGCAGCAGTGCGGCCTGGTCGGGTCGCATCTCCATCCCGCCCCAGGGCGCCAAGGACCTGGCCCTGGGCGACGTCAAGGTGGTCGGCGACGCCGTGTCCTTTGTCATGCCCGGCATTCCAGGCGAGCCCAAGTTCAGCGGGAAGCTGGGCAAGGCGGGGCGCATCGAGGGGACGTTCACCCAGGGCGGGCAGGCCTTCCCCTTTGGGCTGGCAAGGGCCAGCGTCGCCGCCCCGGTGGCCGCCGCCGCGCCCAAGCCAGATCCCCAGGATCGCGAGCACGGCTTCCCCGGCTTCAACGCCTTCCCGCTGAAGGGCAGTGTGCGGGCGGGTGGCGCCCATCCCTACTTCGCCGTGATGGTGGCGGGCTCCGGGCCCACGGACCGCGACTGGTCGAACCCGCTCATCAGCCTGCCCAGCCACGGGGGCCGGGACTTCGCGACCTGGCTCCAGGGGCATGGCCTCGGTAGCCTGCGCTACGACAAGCGCTTCATCGGCTCCCGGGATCCCAAGCTGGACATCTCCCTCGATGCCCAGGTGGGCGACATCAAGGCGGCCCTGAAGGCGGCGCGGCTGCTGCCCGAGGCCAAGGGCAAGAAGCTGCTGCTGGTGGGTCACAGCGAGGGCTCTCTGCTCTCGCTGCTGGCGGCGGGCGAGGCCGACGCGGCGCTGCTGCTGGCCCTGCCCGGGGCCAGCATGGGCAAGCTGATCGTCCTCCAGGTGAAGAACCAGCTGGAGGGGGCCGGAGCCCCCGAGGACTTCAAGAAGCAGAACCTCGCCTACCTGGAGGCGACCCTGGACGCGGTTCGCAAGGACCAGGATCTGCCCCCGGCCGGGGCGGAGGTGGCGCCGGGCATCGTGAACCTCGCGAAATCCCTGGTCCGGCCCGAGACCCGCGGTTTCGTCCGGGCCACCATGGACCTGGACCCCTGGGGCTCGGCCCAGCGGCTCGCCGTGCCCTGCGCCGTGGTGTGGGGCGACCGCGACATCCAGACCTGGAGGCCCGCCGTCGTGCCCCCGGAGTTCAGGGGCACCGTGATCCAGATCCCCGAGGCCAACCACCTCTTCAAGCGCGAGACCCGCGACAAGGCCAGCCTCGCCGGTCCTGCCGCCCTCACCACCTACGGTGACAGCACCCCCCTCGCCGACCTGACGCCCCTGGCCGCATGGCTGAAGGGACTTAAGTAGCGCTGATTGGCCGTGGAGGAACACCCGGGCCATTCGGATGAATGGCAATGGAAGGGCTTTCTAGCCGGGGATGAACGGGGATGAAAGAAGAGCAGGCATAGCCGCCGCCTGCAGAACCTGGTCATACCGAGGGGACCCCTATCCCCGTCCATCCCCGTTCATCCCCGGCTAACTCTTTTCTTGGGTTTCGACCACGCCTATCCAATTCGTTCGAGATCAAGACCAGGGCCACCGAGGCCACAGATGGACATCGGCCCATTCTGTCTGGGCCGGCCAGGGGCGGCCTCACGGGCCCGTGGCAGGCATCTGTGCCCTCTGCGCCATCTGCGGTTCCTCCTTCTCTCTCGTGCCCTTCCTGGTTCCCCGCGCCGCCCTTGTTATGCTGGTCGTCCATCCCCTTGGAGGTCCCATGTTCCGTCTTGATGGCAAGGTCGCACTGGTCACCGGCGCCAGCCAGGGCATTGGCGAAGCCATCGCGAAGCGGCTGGCGGCCCAGGGCGCCACGGTGGTCTGCGCGGCGCGGACGCTGACCAAGCTGCAGCAGGTGGCGGACGCCATCCGCGAGGCGGGCGGAAAGGCGGATGTGATCGAGGCGGACCTCGGCGACAGCGCCTCTGTGCGGGCCGCGATTGCCACCACCCTCGAGCGGCACGGGGCCATTCACATCCTGGTGAACAACGCCGGCATCACCCGCGACAAGCTGCTCATCCAGATGAAGGAGGAGGACTGGGACGCGGTGCTGGACACGAACCTCAAGGGCGCCTGGACGGCCATCCAGGCCGCGACGAAGCCCATGATGAAGCAGCGCTGGGGCCGCATCATCAACATCGCCTCCGTGGTGGGCCAGATGGGCAACCCGGGCCAGGCGAACTACGTGGCCGCCAAGGCGGGGCTCATCGGTCTCACCAAGTCCGTGGCACGGGAGCTGGCCAGCCGCAACGTCACCGCCAATGCGGTCACGCCGGGCTACATCGAGACCGCCATGACCGCGGGCCTCTCCGCGGAGGTGAAGGCCACCTTCACCCAGCAGATCCCCCTGGGCCGCATGGGCACCGGGGAGGACATCGCCGCGGCCGTGGTCTTCCTTGCCAGTGACGAGGCCAGCTACGTCACGGGTCAGGTGCTGAGCGTCAACGGCGGCCTGTTGATGGCCTAGGAACTGGCGCGACGGAAGACGCGCTTCAACGCAGGGCGGCCTTCAGCTCCGCCACGATCTCCGGGGCCTGGACCCGGGCGGTAGCCAGGGCCTTGGTGAAGAGCGCCTGGGCCTCCGCGGCGCGACCTTCGGTGCGGGCCAGCCAGGCCTGGGCGCGGAGGAGGTAGGGGGTCTCCTCGGTGGACAGGGCCGGGACGCGCTCCAGCAGGGACCGGGCCATGGCGCGCCGGCCCTCCCGGGCCAGGCACTCGGCCTCGCCCGCCAGGCAGTGGGCCTCCATGCCCGTATCCTGCAGCTCCTCGTGGAGCGCCAGCGACTGGCGGTAATAAGTGCGGGCCTCGTCGTATTTGCCTCCGGCGCGATGCACCTCGCCCAGGTTGTAGAGGGCCAGGGCTTCGAGCGGGCGGAGGCGGGTCTTCTGGGCCTGAGTCAGGAACTGGCGGTCCAGGTCTTCGGCACGGGCCAGATCCCCCCTTGCCTGGGCCACGCTGGCCAGGCCCATCAGGGTGTAGGTCAGGCCGTTCTCGTCGCCGTTGGCCTTCCGCAGGACTTCGGCCTTCCGGTAGAAGGCTTCCGCCCGGTCGAGGGAGCCCTCCTGGGCCAGGGCCAGGTCGCCGAGGTTGTTGAGGAGGAATGACTCCCCCCACTTGTCGCCGTAGGACTGGACGATCTGCAGGGCCTCGAGGTAGCGGCTCTCCGCGCCCTTCAGGTTGCCGCGCTCCCGATCGACCACGGCCAGGTTGTTCATGGCGCGCGTGGCGCTGTGCTTGTCCCCGACGCTCGCGAACAGGGCGAGGGCCTGCTGATACTCGACCTCAGCCTCAGGGACCTTGTGCCGCCGCTGGAGGGTCGTGCCGAGGGTCGCATGGACGCCTGCCTCGAAGGACGTTTCCCCGAGCTCGTGGGCCAGGCGCAGGGCTTCCTGGGCGGTGCGGTCCGAGGCCTCCCACTGGCCCCGGTCCCCCAGGAGGATGGAGAGGTAGTGCAGGGCCTTCATCTCGTAGATGCGGTTGCCCTGGGCGCGGGCGGACCAGCGGGCCCACTGGTAGACCGGCTCTGCGGGCGTCTCCGCCAGTCGGCTGAGGCAGCGGGCGTAGCCAAGCACGGCAGGGACGTAGTCCGGCGCGGCCTGGACGGCGGCCTGGAAGGCCGGGGCCGCTTCCTTGAACTCGCCCCGGTCCATGAGCTCGGTGGCTCTCGCGTAGGCATCCAGCGCCATGGCCGGGATCTCTGGCAGGGTTCGCGTGTGGGTCGAGGAGTAGGGCGCCACCGCCTTCAGCAGGGTGCTCGCGAGGCTTCGGGCCAGGGGTAGGACGACCGCGGTGCGCTCGCCCACTTCCCGGGCCTGGCCGGCGTGGCGGATCCTGCCGCTGGCATCGCTGAGCTCGAAGGCCAGCACGAAGGTGTTCCCGGGGCCCTTGGTCAGGGTTCCGGTCAGCAGGAGCTGGGTGCCCAGGGCACCGGCCAGGCGGGCCCGGTCCTCGGCGCGAAGGGGGCCGTCGGAGGCGAGGCGCATGGCTTTCCGCGCCCGGGCGACGCTCTCGGGATCCAGGGGAGCCAGCTTGGGGTGCTCCCGCAGGGCGCTCTCCAGCATCTCCGGCAGGATGAGCCGCGCGGTGGAGTCCAGGTGGGGATCGCCCGTGCCGTTGACGAAGGGCAGCACGGCCAGGCGGGCGGGCCGGTGGCGGGTGAGGTCGGGGATGATCCCCCGGCCCAGGAACAGGTTCACGCCCAGGGCCAGGAGCAGGGCGCCCCCCACGGCCAGGGCGGTCCACCGCAGGGCCCGGCGGGGACGCGCCAGCTGGCCCAGGATCTCGGCCACCTTGGCGGCGGTGGGCCGCTTGAAGGGATGGCTCTCCAGCATGGCCTTGAGCAGATCCGCCGTGCCGGAAGGCAGGCCGCGCGCCTTCAGCTCGCGCCGCGCGCCATCCACAATGGCGCGCATCCGAGCCCGGCCCTCGCCGGGGTAGGGATGCTCGCCCGCCAGCAGCTCCCAGGCGAGGATGCCCAGGGAGAACACATCGCTGGCGGGGCCGACGGCCTGCCCCTGGATCTGCTCGGGGGAGGCATAGCTCGGGCTGCCCATGAAGGTCCCGGCCCGGGTGATGCGGCCCCAGGCCTGCGGCTCGGACTCATCCCGGGACCCGAACTCGGACCGGTTCGCGGCTGTTGCTTCCTGGTCCGCCGCCTGCCTTCGTTCCGCCTCCTCGAGGAGCTGGCGGGCGGCTGAGCTTGGCCCCGAAAAGGTGGGCTGGGGACGCTCCACCTGCCCCAGGGGATCCATGAGCCGCGCCAGGCCGAAGTCCAGCACCTTCACCTGGAGTTCATGGCTGTCCCGGTCTTCGGTGACCATGACGTTCCGGGGCTTGAGGTCGCGGTGGACGATGCCCTTGCTGTGGGCCGCCGCCAGCCCCAGGGCGACGAAGCGGAGCAGCTGCAGCTTCTGGGAAAGGGAGAGGGCCTCAGCGGCCTCGTCCAGGGTCTGCCCCGCCACCAGCTCCATGGCGATGTAGGATCTTCCGGGCTCGTCCACCAGCTCGTGCACCTGACAGACGTTGGGGTGGTTGAGCTGCGCCAGGGCCAGGGCCTCCCGGCGGAAGCGCTCGGCCGCGCCGGGCTCGCGGAGCTCACCAGGATGCAGGGCCTTCAGGGCCACGCTGCGCTCCAGGGAGGGATCCCAGGCGCGGTAGACCTCGCCCATGCCGCCGGTGCCGATGAGCGCCTCCACCTGGAACCGGCCCACCCGCGTCAGCGGATCCAGGAACGGCCGCTCCGCTGAGGGAGGCACTTCCGGCGGCAGGTCGTTGGGCATTCGGCACCAGGTGGTTTAGTTAATTTATCACACAACTGGCGCTAAGCTTATAAAAAATAGGACCTTGCTGATCGACTTTGTCCAGTAACCACCCTAGTCTCGGCTCCGGGCCAGCACCTCGAGGACGGTGCGCTCCAGGACGCGCAGGGTGTAGGGCTTCTGCAGGAACGCGTCCAGCCCCCGGCCCGAGAAGGACTGCATGGACTCCTGCTCGTTGTAGCCGCTGCTGAGGATCACGGGCAGGTGGGGCTGCAGGCGACGGATGATCTGGAAGGCCTCCTTGCCGTCCATGTGGGGCATGGTCAGGTCCATCAGGACCAGATCCACCTTCAGGTCCGGCCGCTGCACGATCGCCACCGCCTCCCGGCCATCGCAGGCTGGGATCACGGTCAGACCCAGGGACTCGAGCACCGCCGTGGCGGCCTCCCGGATCATCTCCTCGTCGTCCACGAGCAGGATGGTCGCCTTCCGCGCCAGGGCCGGCAGCGCCGTCTGGACCGCCTCGTCCTGGCGCTTCACCTCGGTGGTCGGGAACAGCAGCTTGAAGGTGGTGCCGCGGTTCGGCTCGCTGTAGATCCGCATGCCTGCGCGGTGCCCCTTCAGGATGCCGATGGTGGCCGAGAGGCCCAGGCCGCGCCCGGCCACCTTGGTGGTGAAGAAGGGCTCGAAGATGCGCTCCAGCACCTCGCCGGTCATGCCACAGCCGGTGTCGCTGACCTCGAGCGTGACGTAGGTGCCGGGCAGGAGGTCCTGGCCCTGGAAGACCTGGTCCAGGTAGGCCCGGTCCAGGAGGTGGGTCCCGGTGATGAGCCGGATGGTGCCTTCCCGGTCCCCGATGGCGTCGGCGGCATTGGTCACCAGGTTCATGATCACCTGCTGGATCTGGGCCGCATCGGCCTCCACGGCGGGCAGGCTGGGGGTCAGGTCGAAGCGCAGGGCGATCTTCTTGGGGATGGAGACTTCCAGCAGGTGGGTCACCTCCTGCACCACCTGGTTCAGGTCGTAGGAGCGCACCACGAAGCGCCCCTTGCCGGAGTAGGCGAGCATCTGGCGGGTGAGGTCCGCGGCGCGGTGGATGATGCGCTCCAGGCGCTCTAGGTGGGGCCGGGCCGGTGATTCCGGGGCCAGCTTGGTCTCGGCGACGTTCATGTGGCCCAGCATGGCGGTGAGCAGGTTGTTGAAGTCGTGCGCGATGCCGCCCGCCAGCACGCCGAGGCTCTCCAGCTTCTGGGCGTGCTGCATCTGCCGCTCCAGGAGCAGCCGCGCACCTTCGCTGCTGCGCCGCTCCAGCTCCGTGGCGGCCCGGGTCGAGAAGATCCGCAGGAGGGAGGCCGCTTCCGCCGGGGCCGGGAGGATGCTGCGGTGGATGACCACCAGGAGGCCCCGGATCTTGCCCTGGGAATCCAGCAGAGGCGAGCCGATGTAGGCCTCGGCCTGCAGCTCCTTGAGCAGGCAGAAGTCCGGGAAGCGCTCCTGGACCCCCGAGGGAATGATGCAGATCTCCCCGTTCAGGGCCCGCTCGCAGGGCGACCCGCTGAGGGGGTAGTTGCGGTTCGCCACGGGGCTGCCGTCCAGGCAGATGGCCAGGGTCTGCACCCGCTTCTCGCCGTCCACCGTGACGGTCTCACCGATGAGGGCGCCGTCCGCGCCGATGGCCTGGGCCAGGTGCTTGACCAGGTCCAGGAAGAAGGACTCGCCGTAGGAGCCGGACACGCCGCTGGCCACGTGGAGGATCTGCGCCTCCATGCGCCGCCGCTCCGCCAGCTCCCGCTCCAGGCCGACGTTGAGGGCGCGGATCTCACCGGTGGCGGCGTCCACCTGACGCCGGAAGGCCAGGGCCGCCAGGATGGCCAGCGCCAGGGCCGCCAGGACGCCCAGGCTCGTGGGGACCAGCCAGCTCGGCAGGCCTGACTTCAGCTGGGGGGCCAGCCAGCGGTTGAGGGCCTGGTGGTAGCCCGTGTGAGGGTTTCGCTTCCCTTCCATGAGGTAGCTGTCCAGGGCCTTCAGCAGGTCGGCGTTGCGGCCCTTGGTGGTCACGAAGTAGGTGTCGAAGGGGCTGAAGACGACGGGCGTCCGCTCCACCTTGAAGCGCGCTTCCTGGGAGTAGCCGAAGATGTTTGTGGCCACGCCTCCGTCCACCTGGCCGGTCTCCACGGCCCGCATGACATCCACGAAGCTGCCGTATTCCACGTAGGTGACCTGGAGGTTGAACTTCGCGCAGAGCTCGCGGAAGTGGTCGCCGTTCACATCCCCGCGCATCAAGCCGATGCGGCGGTTCAGCACGTCCAGCACCGTTTGGATGCCCGCCTTGGGGTGGGCGTAGAGGATGCTCCAGACCGTGAAGGAGGACTCCTTGCCGTAGTCGAGGTAGGCGCTGCGGGCGGGGGTCAGGGCCACGCTGGTGTGGAGGTCCACCTGGCCGCTGCGGACGCGGTCAAGGCCCTCCTGGAAGGTCCCTGGCAGGAACCGCAGCTCCCAGTCCTCCCGGGCGGCGGTCTCCCGGAGCATGTCCGCGTAGAAGCCCCGGGCCATTCCGTCCTCGCCCATGAAGAGGGCCGGGGCATGGGGAAAGACCGCAACCGTCACGACCCGGCGCGGGGCGGCCTCAAGGCCGGCCACGCCAAGCAGAACCATGGCGAAGATCGCCAACAGCCGCAATGTCCGGAATGGTAGAAAAGTGCTCTTGAACATACCCCTGCCTAGTCCTCTATCGACGCTGGGCAGGGACTGCCTGAGATTTGGTCAGTCCAGATGGGCCTTGCGCTCGCCGTCCTGCCAGCGCAGCCGGAGGCCGGCGCCAGCGGGCAGGGCCGCGGCCCGGGTCACGGGGCGTCCCTCCGGGTCCAGGACCAGTACGAAGCCCCGCTGCAGCGGGCCCGTGGGGTCCAGGCCCTGGAGCCGCTGGGCCAGCACCGCCAGTCGCTGATCCCGGCGCTGGAGGCTCCGGAGGGTTGCCGGGGCCAGGCGGCGCTGGGCCTCCCGGACCCGGGGCAGGTCCGCCTCCCGGGCCACGAGGGTGGCGGTGTGGCGCAGCCGCTGGCGCAGCAGGGCCGCGCGGGTTGCGAGCCCATCCAGGTGGCGGCTGGGGTGGGCGAGGGCCAGCCGCTGGCCGAGGCCCGCGAGGCGCACAGCCGGTGCCGCCAAGGGCTCGACCCGCTGCAGGCCCTGGTCCACCAGGAGGTTGAGGGTGGTCTCCAGGCCCCGCAGGCGCCACTGGGTCTTGGCGAGGAGGGCCTCGCCACGGCGGCGCAGGTCCGCCGCCAGGGCCTGCCGGTCCGGGGTGGCCAGCTCCGCGGCCTGGCTGGGCGTGGCCGCCCGCCGGTCCGCCGCCAGGTCCACGAGGGTCGTGTCGATCTCGTGGCCCACGCCGGTGATGACGGGGATCCGGCAGTCGGCCACGGCCCGCACCAGGGCCGGGTCGTTGAAGGCCCACAGGTCCTCCAGGCTGCCGCCGCCCCGCACCAGCAGCAGGGCCTCGCAGCCCCAGTGCGGATCCTGGAGCTCCTGCAGGGCCAGCAGGGTCTCGGGCACGCAGCGCTCGCCCTGGGCCGCGGCGGGGGCGATGAGCAGGTGGATGCCCGGGGCGCGCCGGGTGGTCACCTCCAGCACGTCCCGCAGGGCGGCGCCGCCCAGGGCCGCCACCACGCCGAGCCTGCGCGGGAAGCGGGGCAGGGGGCGCTTGGGCCGGTCGAAGAAGCCCTGGCCCCGGAGCTCTGCCTCCAGCTGCCGCAGGCGGGCCTGGAGGTCCCCCACGCCGGCGGGCTCGCAGTGGCTGACGATCAGCTTGAGGCTGCCGCCGGGTACGTAGAGGTCGAGGCTGCCCTTGACCACCACCCGCTGGCCGTCCGCCGGGCGCTGGGGCAGGAACCGCTGCGCGCTGGCCCAGACGGCGCACCCGATGGCGGCGCCTTCCTCCTTGAGGGTGAAGTACCAGTGCTTGCCCGAGACCTTGAAGTTCGAGACCTCCCCCACCACGCAGACCGCCGAGAAGGGCGGTTCGATGCGGGTCTTCACCTGCTCGAGCAGGCGCTTGACGGAGAGGGGGGCGTCCATGGTCCGCATGATCGCATGGGGCCCCAGAGAATCCCGCGCGGGCTGCTTGCCTCGTATTACAATGCCGGTCTCCCTCACGAGGTGACCCCATGTTCGGTTCCGCTCTGGTGTTCCGTGGTTTGGCCCTGGCCCTGGCCCTGGCCGGTTCGGCGCAGGCCCAGACCAAGCTGCTCCGCTTTCCGGACATCCATGGGGACCGCGTGGTCTTCACCCACGGCGGGGACCTGTGGACGGCGGCAACCGCCGGTGGCCTGGCCACGCGGCTCACGGCCCATCCAGGCCTGGAGGTCTTCCCCAAGTTCAGCCCCGACGGCAAGTGGATCGCCTTCACTGGGCAGTACGACGGCGATGAGCAGGTCTATGTGATCCCCAGCACCGGCGGCATCCCGCGTCAGCTCACCTTCGATCCCGCCGTCGGGCCCCTGCCGCCCCGGGGCGGCTACGACCACCAGGTGGTGGGCTGGACTCCCGATGGCAGCAGCGTGCTCTTCCGGGCCGCCACGGACGCGGATGGCGTCCTCAGCCGCACGGCCCTCTACACCGTGAGCCTCTCGGGCGGCCTGCCGAAGAAGCTGCCCATGCCCACCGCCGGGCCGGGTGCCTTCTCCCCGGATGGCAAGCGCATCGTCTACGCGCCCATGTTCCGGGACTTCCGCCACTGGAAGCGCTACGAGGGCGGCTGGGCGCAGGAGCTCTACGTCTTCGACCTCGCCACGCACCAGCAGAAGAAGGTTGCCTCCAGCCCCCGCACGGAGCGGGATCCCATGTGGATCGGCGACCAGATCTGCTTCGCCTCGGACCGCGACGGCACCCTCAACCTCTACACTGTGGATCCGGCGACGGATGCGGTGAAGCAGCTGACCTTCCAGAAGACCTGGGACGTGCGCTGGCCCTCGAGTGACCAGGCCTCCCGCATCGTCTACGAGCTCAACGGCGAGCTGCGCATCCTCAACGTGAAGGACGGCGGCGACCAGGGCCTGGCCATCACCGTGCCCACAGACGGCGGCGCCTCGCGGCCCTCGCGCATCAGCGTCGAGCGCAACATCGAGGGCTTCGCCCTGTCCCCCAAGGGCGAGCGCGCCCTCTTCGTGGCCCGGGGCGACGTGTTCACGGTGCCCGTGGAGAAGGGCCCCGTGCGCAACCTCACCAACAGCTCCGGCGCCCACGACCGGCACGCCCGCTGGTCCCCGGACGGCAAGAAGATCGCCTTCATCTCCGACCTGTCGGGCGAGGATCAGCTCTACCTCGTGGCCCAGGACGGCAAGGGCCGGCCCGAGGCCCTCACCACGGGCCTGACCCTGCAGCTCAACGCCCCCTTCTGGGCCCCGGACGGCAAGCGCCTGGCCTTCACGGACAAGAACGGCGTGATTTATGTGGTGACCGTCGCCGACCGCAAGCTGATCCAGGCGGCCCGGGACGCCAACGGCCGCGTGAGTGACCTGGCCTGGTCGCCGGATGGCCAGTTCCTGGCCTTCTCCCTCAGCAATCCCAACGGTGTCCGCAGCCTCCACGTCTGGGGCGCGGCCGACCAGCAGCTGCACCGCCTCACGGGCGAGCTGTTCCCGGTGATGGACCCCGCCTGGGATCTCGAGGGCAAGTACCTCTACGCCCTCAGCCGCCGGGACTACGCACCCCAGATGAGCAACCTTGAGTTCGACTACGCGGGCAACCGCAATCTGGACATCGTGGCCTACGCGCTGCGCCGGGACGTGCCGCACCCCTTCCCGCAGGAGAGTGACGAAGTCGGCGCCAGCGCCGAGAAGCGGGAAGAGGGCGAGAAGAAGGCCGAGGCCCCCCGGGCGCCGGTCACAGTCCGCATCGACTTCGAGGGCTTCGAGCAGCGGGGCACCCGCGTGCCCGTGCCCGCGGACAACCTCAGCGGCCTCGAGGCCATCCGGGGCTTCCTCCTCTACACCAAGGCACCGGCCAACGTGAACGGTGAGGCCAACGGCCGCCGCGGCGGTGGCAGTGGGCTCTGGATCTTCGACCTCAAGAAGCGCCAGGAGAGCGAGCTGCTCGCGGAGGTCCAGGGCTGGACCCTCAGCCAGGACGGCAGCAAGCTCCTGGCCCGCGCGGGCCAGGGCCCCGCGGCCACCTACCAGCAGGTGGACGCCAAGCCCAAGGGCGGTGAGAAGAAGCCGCTGTCCACCAAGGAGCTCCATGTGGACCGCATCCCCGCCGAGGAGTGGCGCGAGGTCTATGACGAGACCTGGCGGCGCTTCCGGGACTTCTTCTACGTGAAGAACATGCACGGCTACGACTGGAAGTCGCTGCGTGAGCAGTACCGCCCCTGGCTGCAGCACGTGACCCACCGCTCGGACCTGACCTACGTCCTCACGGAGCTCATCTCTGAGCTCAACATCGGCCACACCTACACCGAGGGCGGCGACACCTACCTGCCGGAGCGCGCCAAGGTGGGTCTGCCCGGCGCCCGCATCGATCTCGATGCCACGTCAGGCCGCTACCGCCTGGCGAAGATCTACCGGGGCCACAACGAGGAGCCCAAGTACCGCAGCCCCCTCACCGAGGTGGGCGTGGATGCCCGGGAAGGGGACTTCATCCTCGCCATCGACGGCGTAGAGCTGAAGGCCCAGGACAACCCCTACCAGCTGCTCCGCAACAAGACCTTTGCCGTGACCCTCACCCTCAACGACAAGCCCGTCCTGGAAGGCGCCCGGCAGGCCACCTACCGGCCCATCGAGAGCGACGCAAGCTTGCGCTACCTGGACTTTGTGCTGCGCTCCAGGGAGACCGTGGACCGCCTCAGCGGCGGCAAGGTGGGCTACCTGCACATCCCTGACATGGGCGCCCCGGGCCTCTACGAGTTCATCAAGTGGTACTACCCGCAGATCCGCAAGGAAGGCCTGGTGGTGGACGTCCGCGCCAATGGCGGCGGCAACATCAGCCAGATGATCCTGGAGCGCCTCGGGAAGAAGCTGCTGGGCACCCGCTTTGGGCATACCGGCGAACAGCCCACCACGTATCCCTCCACGGTCTTCCACGGCCACATGGTGGCGCTCACCAGCGAGACCAGCGCCAGCGACGGCGACATCTTCCCCTACCACTTCCGCTCAGCGGGCCTTGGCCCCCTCATCGGCAAGCGGACCTGGGGCGGCGTCGTGGGCGGCGGCAACTCCCCCCTCGTCGACGGCGGCAGCGTCTTCGTGCCCCAGTCCGGCACCAACGCCCCCACGGGCGAGTGGATCATCGAGGGCAAGGGCGTGACCCCTGACATCGAGGTGGAGAACGACCCGGTCTCCCTGCTCGCGGGCCGGGATCTGCAGCTCGAGCGGGGGGTCCAGGAAGTCCTGAAGCGCCTGGCCGAGACGCCCATGCAGCTGCCCAAGCGCCCGGCCGATCCGGTGAAGACCAAGTAAGGCCCGGCCTACAGCAAGGAGCCTGCCCATGCGCATCATCGTTGCACCGGATTCCTTCAAGGGGAGCGTGTCGGCCCTGGGTGTGGCCGAGGCCATGGAGCGCGGCATCCTCGCCGTGTTTCCGGCCGCCGAGGTCTTCAAGGTGCCCATCGCCGATGGCGGCGAGGGCACCGTGGAGGCCCTGGTGGCGGCCACCGGCGGGCAGCTGCGGCACACGGAGGTGCGCGGTCCCCTGGGCAGCCCCGTGCGCGCCCACTGGGGCGTCTCCGGCGACGGGACCACGGCCTTCCTCGAGATGGCCTCGGCCTCGGGCCTGCCCCTGGTGCCCAAGGAGCAGCGGGATCCCCGCCTCACCAGCACCTACGGCACGGGCCAGCTCGTGCAGGCCGCCCTCGATG
>JAAXXS010000210.1 GCA_013334395.1 Holophagaceae bacterium
TAGGTGATCCGCAGCTTGGCGAAGTCCGGCTGGCCCGTGAGCGGGCAGAGGCAGGTGAACTCGTCGGACTCGAAGGTGACCGTGAAGGGCCGCCCCGGGCGGGGACTCTTGAAGGTGTCGAGATGACCCGTGGGCCGCGTCACCACAAAGGCGGGCAGGGGATTCGGGAGAGAGGCCTTGGGGGATCGCTTGGTCGCCATGAGTGCACCTTAATAAAACACTGAACCGCAGAGGCCGTGAGATCAGTTCTTTGTGGCCTTTGTGTTCTTTGTGGTTAAAAAAAACCTGGGGGTTATCAGACCAAAGGGCTCAGCTGTTCTTCAGAAAAATTGACCACAAAGAACACAAAGGGCACAAAAAAGAAAAGGCGGGAAGCAACTGCGGTAGATCTTCGCGGTCAGTCACGGCACACCGCCTGGGCCCAGGCTTCGAGGGTGTCCATCTCCTGCTGGAGGCGGAGGGTCTCGGCGCTGTCATCGGCCTTGGGGCCAATCTGATAGGGGGTTCCGAACCGCACGGTGCAGGTGGCGAAGGGGACGGGGATCACCATGCGGTCCCAGGTTTTCAGCTCGAAGCAGCGGTCGAAGGCCAGGCTCACGGGCACGACCCAGGCGCCGGTCTTGCGGGCCAGGGCCACAGTGCCGGGCTTCATCACCCGAACCGGGCCCCGGGGGCCGTCCGGCGTGATGCCGAAGTCCCAGCCCTTGCGCACGGCCTGGATCATGCGCACCAGCGCCTTGGCGCCGTCCTCGCTGGCAGTGCCCCGCACCGCATGGATGCCGAACCAGCGCCAGGTGGCGGCGCTGCGCTCCCCGTCCTTGCTGTCGCTGGAGAGGATGGCCACGCCCCGGTCTTCGCCCTGGGTATTGCGGCGCCTGAAGGGATAGGCCAGGGGCATCATGAAGAGACGGCGGTGCCAGAAGCTGAGGATGAAGCGCTCATCCCGCGCGACGAGGTCTTCCACCGCCTCGAAGCCTTCGCGGCGCACTCGCAGCGTGTAGGCCCAGAGCTTCGATAGGCCCGCCACGAGGAAGGGCACCAGGCGGAAGTTGAGCCACACCGACAGCGGCGAGCCCAGGGGGCGGCCGCGATCGGCGATGTCCACGCCGGCCATCAGGCGTCCCCCTTCTGCAGGTCCTCAAGCGCGATGGAGTAGCGCTGCCCGCAGTAGTCGCAGCGCACCTCCGCCGGGCCGGGCTCCACGAACAGGCCCGCCTTCTGCTCCGCCGAGAACCCGCGGAGGGTGTCCAGCAGGGTGGCCCGGGAGCAGCGGCAGCGGTAGAACACCTCGGTCACCGCCACTTCCTCAGAGCCCTGACCCTGGGCGATCCAGGCAGCGAGGAACTCCGGGGTGCGCTCCCAGAAGGGCACCACCTCCAGGCCATCGAGGGCCTGGATGAGCCGCGCCAGGCGGTCCGGGGGGCAGTCGGGCAGGGGCTCCACCAGCAGGCCACCGGCCTCCCCCGTGCTCGGATCGCACCAGAGGGTGACGCTGGCCTGGACCTGTTCAGAATTCTGGAGGTAGTGCTCCGCCTGCACCTGGATGCCGCCTTCCACCAGGGGCAGGTTGCCGATGTAGGGCTGGCCCGTGGCGTTGGAGCGCATCACCTGCAGCACGCCCGGCGCCAGCACCCAGTCCGCGGCTTCCGGCATGCCGGGATCCAGCACCCCACGGATGGTGCCGTCGGGCCAGGAGTCGGTCACCACCGCGCGGGCCTTCCCGGCGCCCTTGATGAGCATCTGGAGCCGCTCGGAGAAGAGGCTGCGGCTCTGCAGCAGCGCCGTGGCGCAGAGCAGCTCTGTGAGGCAGGCGCAGGCGCCCGGATCCAGGTGGGGGTGGCTGCGCCGCACGCCGTCCCAGAGCGGACTCGCGTCCAGGGCCGACAGGCGGATCTGGGCGTCCCGGGTGTGGGCGCGAAGCACGCGGACCGGCTGAGGGGCGCTGCTCATGGGCGCCGGTTCCCGGAGTGCCTGTGGTCCTCCCCGCCAGCGCGGCCGGGAGACAGAGACAGGACAGGGGGCATCAGGACTCCGGCAGGGGATGAGGGGGAAGGGTGGGCTTTGGCCCGACCCTCCATTGTGCCTCCCGCGGGGCCTCCCGTCAGCACGGGCCCACACCCGAGAGGGAGGGGGATGCCCTGCCGGTCCCGGCAGACCAAAGAAGCTCTTTAAATATTCTTTGAATTCACCTTTTCTGCCCACAGGAGGGGGGTTTCTGGCGGCGAGAAGTAGTAGTTCTCCCCATTTGCTTCAGTCTTCGCCATCCCTAGACTTTTCGATCTAGACTCCTGCCAATTTTCTACCCTCTGCGCCGAACTGCGGACCCCACGCCAGTTTTTTCTGGCCCCCCAGGCGCCCCTGAAACCACCCGCCTGAAACCCGACCATGAGACCCAGCCGGCGGCTTCCCCTGGGCTCTTCCCTGATCGCATGGCCGCGACAGCTTGATTAGATTCTGGTTTTTCAATACTCAACGTTGGTCCCCAAGGAGTTTCACGCCATGAACAACAAGCTGCCTCGCCCCAGTCTCTTCTTCCGGTCTGGCCTTTCCTTCCTCGGCCTGACCGGGTTCCTGCTGGCCTCGGGCCAGAGCCTTGCCGCGGTCACCCCTCCCCCGCCCACCTGGCAGTCCAGCCCGGTGCTGACCAAGTTCATGACCGAGCTGCGCATGCCCGGGCAGATCCCCGTGGCCCTGCCGGACGGCACCCGCACCTTCACCGGCCGCAAGCTGGTGGCCAACCACTACACCATCGATATCAATGAGTTCAAGGATCAGCTCCACCCGAGCCTGCCCCCCACCACCCTCTGGGGCTACAACCCCACCCGCGCCCTGGGGGTGGGTGTGGGCGCCATCGTCCCCCAGAAGCACCTGGGCGGCATCATCATCGCCCAGAAGGGCGTGCCCACTCAGATCACCTTCCGCAACAACCTGCCCAACGCCCACATCCTCCCCGTGGACACCAGCATCCAGGGCTCGGACCCCACCGTCGCCCAGAACCGC
Organism: Holophagaceae bacterium; assembly: GCA_013334395.1. Classification (GTDB taxonomy): domain Bacteria; phylum Acidobacteriota; class Holophagae; order Holophagales; family Holophagaceae; genus Geothrix. The sequence goes on from JAAXXS010000210.1 coordinate 3,001, forward strand.
ACCGCCACCCACCTCCATGGCGGATTGGTGCCTTGGATCAGTGACGGCGGTCCCTTCAACTTCTGGGATCCCCAGGGCAACAAGGGCGTGAGCTTCCTCAACAATTCCGTCCTGCGGCCCACCGAGAGCGCCGTCCCCGCCAACGAGGCAGAGTACTACTACCCCAACAACCAGAGCGCCCGCATGATGTGGTACCACGACCACGCCATGGGCATCACCCGCCTCAACGCCTATGCCGGCGTGGCCTCTGCCTACCTTATCCGGGACACCTTTGAAGCGGCCCTGGTGCGCGACTTCGGGCTGCCCAAGTTCGTGGAGAACGGTGGTCGCGAGCTGCCCCTGATCTTCCAGGACAAGATCTTCCAGAGCACCCTCGACGGATCTGGTGACCCCGGTCGCCCCTTCCCGGGTTCCGCGAAGGGCCTCGGTAACCTCTGGTATCCCTACGAGTACGATGCCGCCTTCTGGGGTGACAGCTCCGCCCCCAGCATCTCCGTGGTGCCCGAGGCCTTCGGCGACACCATGCTGGTGAATGGTGCCGCCTACCCCAAGGCCACCGTGGATCCCCGCCGCTACCGCCTGCGCATCCTCAACGCCTGCAATGCCCGCGTCCTGAACCTGGCCCTCTATGAGGACGACGGCACCGGCCAGCCCGACTTCACCAAGCCCGCCCCCGCCTGGCTCGTCATCGGCACCGAGGGTGGCTTCCTGGCCAAGCCCGTGAGCGTGCCCCAGGCCAACATGACGACCTTGGTGGACGCTAGCGGCGGCCGCTACGTCAACCCCGCCGCCCCCGGTGGCAGCCTCGTCGTGGCCCCCGCCGAGCGCCTGGACGTGGTGCTGGACCTCAACGGCAAGGGTGGGAAGAATTACATCCTCTACAACAATGCCCCCGGACCCTACCCAAATGGCGGTCCCGAGAACGACTACCCCACCTCGACAGGCATCGGCGACACCTCCATCCTGATGCGCTTCGAGGTGAAGCCCGACGCCAAGACCATCGCCAAGGACCCCGTCTTCAAGCTCGCCCCCAGAACGGCCCTGGCCAGCGTGAGTGACGCGAAGATCGATCCCCCCCTGGCAGGACCTGTGGCCACGGCTGGGGCCGCCGCCTTGAGCTGGTCCTCCATCACCCCGGCCCCCCTGCCCATCCCCACCCGCAAGGGCATCACCGTGCGGCAGCTCACCCTGAACGAGGCGTTCGACCTCAACAACCGCCTCATCCAGATGCTCGGCACTAACATCAAGACCCCCGCCGGCGACTTCGGCCGCCCCTACTACGACCCCAAGGATCTGGTCGGCTCCGCCGCCACCGAGCTGTCCACCAACAACGCCACCGAGGTCTGGCAGATCGCCAACCTCACGGGCGACACCCACCCGATCCACTTCCACCTCTCCAATGTGCAGATCCTCTCCCGCCAG
>JAAXXS010000211.1 GCA_013334395.1 Holophagaceae bacterium
ATCGTGGACGAAGTGGACTCGATCCTCATCGACGAGGCCCGCACGCCCCTGATCATCGCGGGCAGCAGCGAGGAGGACACCTCCAAGTACTTCCGCATCGACGCCATCGTGCCGAAGCTGAAGCCCGAGGTGCACTACAAGGTGGACGAGAAGGACCGGCAGGTGATGCTCACCGACGACGGCATCCACCACGCCGAGCACCTGCTGGGTGTGACCAACCTCTACGACCCCACCAGCATCGAGACCCTGCATGGCCTCAACCAGGCCCTGCTGGCCCACAACCTCTACCGCCTGGATGTGGACTACATGGTCCGCGCCAAGGAGGATGGCAAGGGCATGGAAGTGGTCATCGTGGACGAGTTCACGGGTCGGCTCATGCCCGGCCGCCGCTGGTCCAACGGCCTGCACCAGGCCATCGAGGCCAAGGAGGGCGTGGAGGTCAACGCCGAGAACCAGACCCTGGCCACGGTGACCTTCCAGAACTTCTTCCGCATGTACAAGCGGCTGGCGGGCATGACCGGCACCGCCGAGACCGAGGCCACGGAGCTGCACTCCATCTACAAGCTGAACGTGATCGTGGTGCCCACGAACATGCCCATGGTCCGCAAGGACTTCGCCGACACCGTCTACTCCACGCGCAATGGCAAGAAGAAGGCCATCGTCGAGGAGATCCGGGAGCTGCACACCAAGGGCCAGCCCATGCTGGTGGGCACGGCGAGCATCGAGAGCAGCGAGGACCTGTCCGACGCGCTCAAGGCCGCCCGCATCCCCCACGTGGTGCTGAACGCCAAGCACCACGAGCGTGAGGCGGAGATCGTCGCCCAGGCCGGCCGCAAGGGCGCGGTCACCATCGCCACCAACATGGCGGGCCGCGGCACGGACATCATCCTCGGCGGCAACCCCGAAGGCCTGGCCCGGCTCGAGGCCAAGAAGAAGGACATCACCCTCTACGACGCCGAAGGCTTCGAGACCCCGGAATTTTCCGCCCTGGTGGAGAAGATGCGCGAGCAGACCGCCGCCGAGCACGAGGAAGTGGTGGGCCTCGGCGGCCTGCACATCCTGGGCACCGAGCGCCACGAGAGCCGCCGCATCGACAACCAGCTCCGCGGCCGGGCCGGCCGCCAGGGCGACCCCGGCAGCAGCCGCTTCTACCTGTCCCTCGAGGACGACCTGATGCGGATCTTCGGCGGCGACCGCATCAAGAACCTCATGGGCGCCATGGGCATGAACGATGACGAGCCCATCGAGGCCGGCATGGTCACCCGCGCCATCGAGCGCAGCCAGAAGCGGGTGGAGACGCACCACTTCGAGATCCGCAAGCACCTGCTCGAATACGACGACGTGATGAACAAGCAGCGCATCTTCTTCTACGGGCTGCGCACGGAGATCCTCAAGGGCAACACCCGGGACTACGTGCTGCAGGTGGCCGGGGAGATCGCCGAGGGCATCGCCAACGACTTCCTCCAGGACAAGGGCGAGCGCGATCAGCCGGGTTTCCGCGAGCGTGTGGAGCAGCTGTTCACCCTCACCGGGCCCGAAGTGGACGCCATCGGCCAGCAGCCCCAGGCCCAGGCCTCCGAGGCCCTCTCGGCCCTGGTCCGGAGCTACTACGAAGGCAAGGACGAGCGGCTGGGTGGTGAAGGCATGCGCAGCTACGAGCGCTGGTCCATCCTGCAGATCATCGACGCCGCCTGGAAGCGCCACCTGCTGGTCATGGACCACCTGAAGGAGGCCATCGGCTTCCGCGGCTATGGCCAGAAGGATCCGCTCGTGGAATACAAGCGCGAGTCCTACGAGTACTTCGAGCAGATGCGCTTCGGCTACGAGGACGAGATCATCTCCTACCTCTTCCGGGTCGAGCCCCAGGCGGCCTACACGCCGGACGAGGACGCCTTCCGCGGCCCCTCCGAGACCTTTGAGCTGGGTCCCGACGAGCAGGGCAACCCCCCCGAGGGCATCCAGCGCGTGCTCCGCTTCACGGCGGGCGGGCTGGAGGATTAGGCCGCAACACTGTGCTGAGAGAATCGAAGGGGGCCGGATGGCCCCCTTCGATTCTCTTGGGCAGGACCTTCGGCCCTGCTAGGTTTGTGGGATGGAACTCATCATCGTCACAGGCTTATCCGGAGCCGGTCGGCACTCCGTGTTGGGCGCTCTGGAGGACACGGGCTGCACGGCCCTGGACAACGTGTCGCCCCGCCTGCTGGAGCCGCTGCTGGCCCTGCTGGAGCTGGAGAAGCACCTGCAGCCGGACATGAACCGGCTGGTGGTGGGCATGGACTGTCGGCAGATAGAGTTCGCCCAGGAGTTTCCGCCGCTGCTCGAGCGGCTCCGCCTCGGCGGCGCCTCGGTGCAGGTGGTCTTCGTGGAGGCGGAGGACGCAGTGCTCGTGCGCCGCTTCTCTGAGACCCGTCGCCCGCACCACCTGAACCTGGGCACCCCCGCCGAGAGCATCACGCGGGAACGCGAGATGCTCGCTCCCACCCGGTCCCTCGCCACCACCATCCTGGACACCAGCCACCTCACGCTCTCGGACCTCCGCAATCGCATTGCGGCGCTGGTGCCGCAGCTGCCTACGCGCCACACGGCGGTCCGGCTGCTCAGCTTCGGGTTCAAGCGCGGGGTCCCGGCGGACGCGGATGTGGTCCTCGACGCCCGGTTCCTCCCGAATCCCTTCTATGTGGAAGCCCTCAAGCCGCTCACGGGCCGGGACTGGCCTGTGCAGGAGTACCTGCTCGAGTCCAACGACTTCCGCGAGTTCCTGGAGCGGGTCGAGAGCTGGCTGCGCTGGTCCCTGCCGCTGGTCCAGCAGGAAGGCCGCGCCTACCACACCCTTGCCATCGGCTGCACCGGCGGCCAGCACCGCTCTGTGGCCCTGGTCGAGATGCTGGCCACCCGCCTGAGCAACGACGTCGCCGCCCTCACCGTGAGGCACCGTGAGCTCGACGGCTGATCCCGCGAGCATCAGGCGAAGCAAGGACTTAACCACGAAGACAGAAGGACCACGAAGAAGAGAGCCGAGCTTGTCTTCCTTTGTGGTCTTCGTGGTTGATCTTCCCTTTTCCCGGCTCAGTCGCTCTCGGTGAAGATGACGCCGTGCTTGGCGAGGTCGGCGCGGATGAAGTCCCAGGCGCCGGGCTCCAGGCCCAGGTATTCGGGCGGGTTGATGCCCTTGCGCGAGAAACCGCCGCTGGCCAGCAGGCGCACAGCGGCGGTGCAGGAGTAGCCGGTGGTGCGGGCCATGGACGTGGTCTTGGTGGCGCGGTCGTAGCGGTCGAGCAGGTTGAACTGCTTGCGCACGGGCTGGCCGGCCTTCTCGCCTTCGACCGTGACGCGCATGACCGTGAAGTCCTCGTCGCCCTCCTCCATGAACCAGAGCGGGAACAGCAGGGCCGTGGTCAGGTCCAGGGGGCTCACCGCGACGCCGCCCACCTGGAGCTTCTCCTTGCTGAAGAAGCCGGACTCCCTCAGCATGCGCATCTTCTCGATGTGGCCCGGGTAGCGGAGGGTCTTCTCCTTCATGTCCGGCACCTGGGGGAAGGTCTTGAGGATGCTGCGCAGACCATCCGTGTTGAAGGACTCCAGGGTGCCCAGGCCGTCGAACTCCAGCAGCTCCGGCTCGGACAGGGCGGGGAAGGTCACGATGCGCCCGTCCTTCACGTAGCGGGAGGGCCGGGTGTACTCCTCGATCACGTCGATGGGGCTGAACCCGGCCTTGTACTCGTAGGGCCAGGTGCGGACCACCGGCAGGCCACCCACCAGGCACTCGAAGGAGGTGACGCGGTCCCACTGCCGGGAGAGGTCGCCCAGGATGATGTTGTGGCAGCCCGGGGCGACGCCGCAGTCCACGATGGCCGTGAGGTTCTGGGCCTTGGCGAGGGCGTCCAGCTCGAAGCAGTCCTCGTCGAAGAAGGAGATGTCCACGAGCGGCTTGCCAGCCTCCAGCACGGCCTTGGCCGTGGCGAAGCCCAGGAAGCCGGGCACGGCGCCAACCACCAGGTCCGCGTCGGCCACGGCGGCCTTGACGGCCTCCGGGCTGGAGAGGTCCGCAGTGCGGGTGGCGAGGCCCGCCCCTTGCATGCGATCCAGGGCCGCTTCCGAGCGGTCCGCCACGGTGACCCGGAACTCGGGAGAGAGATCCTTGGCCATGGCGCCACCGACGCGGCCCGCACCAAGCACGACGACATGAAGCATCAGGGCCTCCTCGGGTAGATCAGGCTGGGGTGCCAGCTCCCTTCAGAGCACGGCGTCTCGGTAGGATAAGCGTTTCCCGGGCCCGGGCCGCCAGCGCGGAACGCCGACCCGCGCCCGTCCGCGGGGGGCTTCGGAGCCGGTGGGCAGGCTCACCCAGGACCGGGGAGCGGGTCCCG
>JAAXXS010000212.1 GCA_013334395.1 Holophagaceae bacterium
ATGCTGGATGTGGCCGAGAGCCTCTTCGCGCCGGGCACCACGCTCTGGCTCTCCCACTGGAAGGGCCAGTGGAGCGAGGCACGGTGGAGTCCGCCCGGGTCATCCCTGGCCGGGCTGGAGGCCGAGCTGCGGGCCTGCGCAGCGGGGGTGCATCCCACGGAGGCTGGGGATGGCATGCTGCTCCGGTTCGAGGGGCCAGATGGTCCCATGGGCCTCCTAGGCTTGGCCGGGCTGGCCTTTCCGAACCAGATCCCCACCTACCTCGAGACGGCCCGGACCCTGCTGGAGGCGGCGCAGCTCGCCCTGGGCAATGCGCGCAACCTGCACGGGATGATCCGGATCTGCGCCTGGTGCCGGAAAGTGAAGGACGAGGACAGGGGCTGGGGCAGCTTCGAGGACTACCTCCACGAACAGAGCTCCGCGACCTTCAGCCACGGCATGTGCCCCGACTGCGCTAGCCGGCTGACAGAGCAGGTCGAGACCAAGAAGAAGGGTCAGGCTGACTCCAGCAATCCTTAGGGCCTCAGCGGCCCGCGAGCCTGCCCAGGTGCTCCCAGCAGGCCAGCTGGGTCTTCTGGAAGCCCTCTTCCTGGGGGATCAGGTGCCAGAGCTGGAAGCGGGAAATCCGGCCGCGCCGGTCGCTGGGCACGGGCACGACGATGATCCCCTCCCGCCGGGCCAGGGCCATGGCCCGGGGCAGGTGCCAGGCGGAGCTGACCAGTCCGACGCGGCGCCAACCCTCCCGGGCCTTCAGGTGGCCATAGGCCTGGATCTCCTGCCGCGTGATGAAACAGGGCTCCTCGAGGACCCGGATGGCGGTGCTGGGGATGCCCAGGCTCATCCAGATGGCGCGGGTTTCGGCGCCCAGGTTCCGGCGTCCGGCCGGGGCATCGTCCGAGGCTCCGCTGGCCACCAGGCAGGTCGCCCGGCCGGCATGCCAGAGGCGAGCCGCTTCGATGATGCGGTCACCGCCCGCGCTGAGCAGGGGGCGCCCCTGGTCATCGATCTGGCTGCCACCGCCCAGCACGAAGAGGGCATCGAAGGGGGCGCTGCTCTCGGACAGGGGGGGCACCTTCGACTCGAGGCGGCCCAGGAGCCAGGCTCCAACCTGGACATTGCCCGCCAGGGTGAAACCCAGGAAGAGCACCACGAGCAAGGCCCCCAGTGCCCGCAGCCTCCTATGGAACGCCCAGGCTGCCGCCAGGGCCAGCCCCAGCCACAGCAGGCCCGTGGGCATGCAGAGCATTCCGAGCAGTTTGGTGAGCGCGAGCATGGCTCCATCCTGGGACATGGACGTCTGGACTACGATAACCCAACGCCTGGAACCCCCTGGAGGACTCGTGCGCAGTCTCATGCCCTTCCTTGCGGCCATGACCCTCCTCGCCCAGGAGCCGAAGCCATCGGATTCGGCGGTGCTCTGGACCTACGACTCGCCCCGGGAGTTCCACCTGGTCGAACCAAGCTACCGGTTCCCGATTCAGGTCAAGCAGGCGCTGGTGCAGGTGGTCCAGCCCTCGCCCACGCTGTGCCGGGACTACCTGGCGGTCTTCCGCGACAAGAGGACGTTCTGCCCGTGGTTCCGCAAGGTCCTCCTCGAGCACCGGGACCAGCAGGCCAAGGCCGTCCAGACCGAGGGGAAGGTGCTCTCCAGCGACCCCTCAAAGGTGTCGGCTGACGGCGGCCGAGTCCTCAGCACGGCCAAGGTGCGGCCCCGGAAGGCCCCGGAGCCGGTGGCGATGGACGTCTACCTGGAGGTCCTGAAACTCTGGGAGTCTGAAGGGTCCAGCCAGCCCCGCGGGGCGAAGATGGCGCCCCCACCCGTCCCGAAACCGCGATGACCAGCCAGACCAACGCAGGAGCGGGCATGAGCCTGATGCAACGATCCCTCCCCCTCGGCCTTCTCGCCCTGCTGGCCTGCGCGCCGGTTCCCCGGCGCAAGTCCTCGCTGCCGCAGCCGCAGCCGCAACAGCAGCCACCGGCCCCGCGGACAGACGTGGCCTTCCTGCAGGCCCGCACCAAGCTGGACGTCTACATCCACAGCATCGACGGGAGGAGCATCCATCCAGCTGAAGGCAATCGCCTGGAGATCACTCCCGGAATCCACACCTTCGCCGTGAAGTTCAGGAAATTCCGAACCCCTGCGGGCCAGCCTCTGCCCAACGCCACCGGCTTCGATCTCTCCATCAACGCCAAGGTCGGGGAGGTCTATCAGCTTGAGTACACCCGGAACGACACCACCACCAAGTGGTCGGCCTGCATCGTGGCCGGCGTGGAGAAGCGCAGGGTCTCCTCGCTCATCACCAGCGACGACTGAAGGGGGCCGCCGGCCCTTCCCAGGAATCGTTATCATGGGCGGCATGTGCGGCCGCTACACCTTCACCTTCGATGCCAAGACCCTGGCGGAGGCCTTCGGCCTGGTGCCGCCCGGCTTCCAGATCGTGAAGGGCTACAACATCGCCCCGGGCCAGCACGTGGTCATCGTGCGTCCGGAGCGGGGCGGGCTGGTGGCCGACGTCGCGTTCTGGGGGCTCATCCCGGGCTGGGTGAAGGATCCGAACCTGAGCCCCCGGCCCATCAACGCCCGGGCCGAGACCCTGGAGGAGAAGCCCACCTTCCGCTCGTCCTTCCGGCGCAAGCGCTGCCTGGTTCCAGCCTCGGGCTTCTATGAGTGGAAGGCTCAAGGCAAGCTGAAGCAGCCCTTCTACATCCACCCGGCGGAGGGGGACCTGTTCGCCTTCGCCGGCCTCCTGGAGGACTGGCAGGGGCCGGATGGCGAGGTGATGATCAGCACCTGCATCATCACGACCGAACCCAACGACCTGATAGCTGGGATCCACAATCGAATGCCGGTGATCCTGCCGAAGGCCGCCTGGGGCGACTGGCTCGATCCCGCCGCCCAGACCCGGGACCTCCAGCGCCTGCTGGTGCCCTTCCCCAGCGAGCTGATGCGCGCCCACCCCGTGGGCACCGCCGTGGGGAATGTGCGCAACGACTGCCCGGAGCTGATCCTGCCCGTGGCGTGAGCCTGGACTCCAAGGCCCTGGCCGGGATGAGGCTGGGGCTGGCCATCGGCCTGCCTCGGGTGTTGGGAATCAGGGACACCTGGAGGGGCAGAAAAGTCTCTTAACCTAGTGAAAATTATCTAGGTGATGGAACCGGATCCGTAGTATGGTGCATCAAAACAATTGTCAAAAACAAGAACCTCGACCCCAAGGAGAACCCCATGGCGGCGAACGTGACGACCTCAAACCGGTTTCTGATCGGGCTTTACCTGGTCGCGGTGGTGCTCTCCTCCGCCCTCCTCCTCAAGCTGATCATGTGGCTGGATGGCGTGAAGTAGGCTGCTGCTGGCTGGGGTCCCGTGGGGGGCCCCATGTCCCAGGGCATTGGGACTGGCGCTTCACCCCAGCCCAAGGCTCTCGATGTGGGTCTGGATTTCCCTCAGGCCGAAGGGCTTGGACATCAAGGTGACGCCAGGGTGAGCTGAGGCGAGGGTCAGCGCAGTCCGGTCGGCTCGTCCCGTGGAGAGCAGGACGGGAACGTTGGGGCGCAGGCCCCGCAGCCGGGGCAGGGTGCCGACCCCGCCCAGCCCTGGCATGTTCATGTCCAGGATGACGAGATCAGGCTCAAGCCCTGCTTCAAGCATGCTCAGTGCCTCCTCGCCGCTTGGGGCCAGGCTCACACGGTGGCCCAGCACTTCCAGAATCATCTGGACGGAGCTCTGGATCAGGTCGTCGTCATCCACCAGCAGCACCCTCAAGGTTCCCTGCGGAGTCACCGCCACCTTGGCAACCTCGGGTTCCGCCGCCTGGGGCTGGGGCTCCTGTTCACAGGCGGGGAAGCGCAGCACCACACGGGTGCCCTGGCCAGGTTCGCTCTGAATCACGATCTGCCCCCGATGGGCCGTCACGGTGCTGAAGACCATGGAGAGGCCCAACCCCGTGCCTTTGCCGACTTCCTTGGTGGTGAAGAAGGGATCCATGGCTCTCTCCAGGACCACCTTGGGCATGCCTATGCCGTTGTCTTCCACCACCACCTCCACCCAGTCGTGGTTGACGTTGCGGGTGTGCAGGATGAGGGTGCCCTTGTCCGGCATGGCATCCACCGCATTGACGCAGAGGTTCATGAAGGCATGGGCCAGGGCGCTGGCATCACCCAGGATGGGGCACAGGTCCGCTTCCAGGTTCAGCTGCAGCTGGACCTTGGCCAGAGTCGTCCGTTCCAGAAGCGTGACCTGCTCCCTGAGAACCTCATTCACATCCAGTTGGCGTTCCTCAGTCGAGGACTGCCGGGCGAAGCTCAACAGGCTCTTGACCATCTTGCCGCCCCGCTCGGTGGCCTTGCAGATGGTATCCA
>JAAXXS010000040.1 GCA_013334395.1 Holophagaceae bacterium
CAGCCAGATCTCTTGGTGGCCCTCAGCGGCTTCAGAACCTGCGGCCGAAGCCCACCCAGACGTTGGGACCCGTGGAGTCGGTGTCGGCGGTCACGGTCGGGCTGGGCGCCAGGCTGCCAGTGGCATCGGCGCTGTGCTTGAGTCGGGCCCAGGAGTAGCTGACGCCGACCTCGACGTACCAGGTCCGGACCTCCGTGAGGTAGAGGTCGGCCCCGGCGCCCACGGTGAGCATGGGGAACCACCCGCTGTTGTCCACCTGGAGGCGCTCGTCCAGCAGGCCGTTCCGAAGGGTGAGCAGGGTGCGGTCCTTGTCGTAGGCCAAGCCGATGCCCGCGGAGAGGAAGGGCACCCAGCGGCCCTCGGGACCCAGGGGCCGGTAGTGGACCAGGACCAGCAGGTCGGCATAGGTGCTGTACTTCTGCTCGAAGCCCATGGTCGCGGGTCCCGCCAGGGTGGCGACGGTCTCCGTGCCGCGGATCCGGCCCGAGGAGTAGTCGAACTCCAGGCCCACCTTCCACTGCGGGGTGAGGTCCCGGAATGCCAGCACCCCCACGTTCAGGTTGGCCACGTCATCCCAGGTCTGGAAGTGGGTGCCGAAGACCCCGTTGATGTCCTCCTTGATCTGCCGGTTGGCCTCGGTCTGCTTTGGCCAGCTCTGCTGGAGGTACATCGCGGTGGACCAGGGCCCCGGGGCCCCTTGGGCGGCAGCGGGAAGCAGGCAGGCGAGCGCGAGAAAGGCAGGAGAAACCTTCATGGGTGCACCTCGCAGAGACTCCTCCATGAATAATCCCGATCGCTTTGTTGTCAATGGACCTAATGGTGAAATAGCGGCACCTTGACAGCATGCCGATTCGTCCGGACCTTGGGGCATGCCACTGTTCCGGAGGTCCGACGGCGACCTGGTGCGAGGGGAAGCTCCGGTGAGGCAGGTCATGCCCTACCTGATGCGGGGGCGGAACGAGAGCTGTGTCTACCAGGAGACGGTCTTCCGGGTGGCCGCCACCCAGGACTGGCTGAAGGACTACAACCGGGCCCACCCGATCCGGGCGACCCTCTTCCACCTCGTGGCCTACGCCACGGCCCTGGCCATGCAGGAGCGGCCACGGCTGAACCGCTTCGTGTCCGGCGGGCGGCACTACCAGCGCCGGGAGGTGTCCCTGGCCTTCGTGGTGAAGACCGCCTTCCGGGACGAGGCCGCGGGCGCCACGGTGAAGGTGCTGGCCCCCCGGGGGGAGTCTTTCTCGGAGTGGTCCGGCCGGCTGGCCGCTCTCGTGGACCAGGCCCGGACCACGCGGCGCTCCGTGGACCAGGAGGTCAACCTCATCATGGAGCTGCCGGGCTTCCTCATCCGGGGCCTGGTGAGCCTGGCCCGCGGCCTGGACCACTGGAACCTCTATCCGGCGTTCATGATCCGGAACGATCCCATGTACTCAACGGTGTTCCTCGCGAACCTGGGCTCCGTGGGCGTTTCCGACGTCTACCACCACCTGTTCGAGTACGGCACCACCTCCATCTTCGGCGCCGTTTCCGCGCCCCGGCCGACGCTCTTCCCCCGGGAAGACCAGGGTGTGGTGGAGTCCGGCCTGACTGTGCGGTGGACCTTCGACGAGCGCATCGATGACGCCTTCTCCTGCGCCGGGGGTCTGGACATCATCCGCAAGGTCACCGAGGATCCCGCCCAGTGGCTGGGGCCCCCCGAGGGCGCGCCCACCTGGACGGGCCACCCCTGGACATGAGCCTGCGGCCCTCGGAGCGGCTCACGGCGATGGCGCTCGCGGTCCTGCTCGCCCTGACTTGCCTGGCGCGGCCTCCGGGCTGGGGCGCCACGGCCCTGGCCCTGGCCGGCCTGCTGCTGGCCCAGCTGCTCCTGAGCGGGGCCGCGGCGGAAGGCAGGCTCGGTCTGGTTCGTGATTTCGCGCCCGCTGGCGCCGTGCTGGCCACCTTCCTGCTGCTGCAGCCCCTGGTGGCCGGGGTCAACCCCCAGCGCTTCGATGTCCCCCTGGCCCAGGCCGACGCGCGGTGGCTCGGGGGCGTGGCCGACCACTGGCGGAACAGCTTCGGCCGGCCCGCCGCCTTCACGGACCTGATCTATGGCGCCTACGCAAGCTTCTACTTCCTGCCCCTCAGCGTGGCGGTCCTGGCCCGGATGCGGCTGGACGCCGCCCGGTTCGAGCGGATTGTCTTCACCCTGCTGCTGGGCTTCTACCTCTCCTTCCTGGGCTACTTCCTCTGGCCCGCGGAGGGGCCCCGGATCCCCCCGGCGCTGGAGGCCGCGCAGCTGGGTGGGGGCTCATTCTCCGAAGGCGTCCGGACCTTCCTGCGCCACGCGGAGCGGACCACGCTGGATGCCTTCCCCAGCGGCCACACCCTGCTCTCGCTGCTGGCGGTGCTGCTGGCCGCCAAGCCCTTCCCCCGGCTCGCGCCCCTCCTGGCGGTGTGGGCCGGCGGCATCATCTTCGCGGCGGTCTACATCTCGGCCCACTACGTGGTCGACGTGGTGGCGGGCGCGGCCCTCGCACCGCTCACCCTGTTGCTGGCCCCTCACGCGGCGCGGCTCCTGGGGGAACGGGACTAGCCTCCGTTGCGCACCACGAGGACATCGCAGGGGGCATGGCGCACCAACTTGGTGGCGGTGGAGCCGAACAGCAGGTGCTCCAGCGCGCTGTGGCCCACCTGGCCGATGACGAGCAGGGTCTCGGGGTCGGCGGCGCCGAGGATCTCCTCGGCGGGGGAGCCGGCAAGCAGGACCCCCTTCGCCTCAGGATAGGGCGCCAGCCAGGTGTCCATGATCAGGCTCGCATTGGGCTGGGCATCCATGAACCAGGACGGGTCGCCCATGGGGGCGTAGACCGAGTAGGCCGCCATGCTGGGCCCCTCGACCACATGGACGACCGTGAGGGGCACCTTGAGCTGGCGGGCCCACCCAGCCGCCCGGTCCAGGGCGCGGCGGCTGTTCTCCGAGAAATCAATGGCGACAAGGACCCGCTTGAACATGGGACACCTCGCTTCCGTCCCCAATGTAGGTCCCGCGGCTTGACGCTTCCATCCCATCGCCCGATGCTTTCGTCGATTCCTTCCGACCCCACCGTGTGAGGATCCCCATGGGCAAAGCGATTCTCGGGCCCGGCCAGGGCACCTACAACCGGCTGGTGGAGCGACTCAACCGCGCGCCCCAGGGGGCGCCGCCCTCGGAGCGCCTCTTCCAGATCCTGCGCCTGCTGGTGAGCGAGGAGGAGGCCGGGCTGCTGGCCCAGGTGCCGATCCGGCCCTTCACCGCCCGCCGGGCGGCGGCGCTCTGGGGCCTCTCCGAGGCGCGGGCCCGCCAGGTGCTGGACGCCCTCGCGGACCGCGCCATGCTGCTGGACTACCCGGAGGACGGCGAGACCCGCTACGTGCTGCCGCCCCCCATGGCGGGCTTCTTCGAGTTCTCGATGATGCGGGTGCGGGGCGATGTGGATCAGCAGGCCCTGGCGGAGCTCTACTACGACTACATCAACGTCGAGGAGGACTTCGGCCGGGAGCTCTTCGCCACGGGTCAGACCCAGCTGGGCCGGGTGTTCGTGGACGAGACGGCCCTGCCCGCCGGGGACGCCCTGGTGGTCCTGGACCACGAGCGGGCCAGCGAAGTGGTGCGCTCCGCCAAGGCCATCGGGATCAGCGCCTGCTACTGCCGCCACAAGATGGCACGCAATGGCCGGGCCTGCGACGCCCCCATGGACATCTGCATGACCTTTGGCAACTGCGCGGACTCCCTCACGCGGCACCAGGTGGCCCGGCGGGTGGATGCCGCCGAGTGCCTGGACCTGCTGGCCCAGGCCCGGGAGCGGGGGCTGGTGCAGTTCGGCGAGAATGTCCGGGAGCAGGTGAGCTTCATCTGCAACTGCTGCGGCTGCTGCTGCGAGGCTCTGATCGCGGCGCGGCGCTTCGCCTTCATGAAGCCTGTGCACACCACCAACTACCTGCCCGAGGTGGACAGCGAAAGCTGCAACGGCTGCGGCAGGTGCCTGGACGCCTGCCCCGTGGAGGCCCTGGGGATCGTCAGCGCCCACGACCCCCACCGTCGGGTGGCGCGCACGGCCCAGCTGAACGAGGAGCGCTGCCTGGGCTGCGGCGTGTGCGTGCGGGTCTGCGCCAAGGAGGCCATCCGCCTGAAGCCGCGCCCGGCGCGGGTGTTGACGCCCGTCAACACCGCCCACCGCACGGTGGTCATGGCCCTGGAGCGCGGCAAGCTGGCGGAGCTGCTGGTGGACGGCCAGTCCACCCAGGGCCACCGCGCCGCCGCCGCCATCCTGGGCGCCGTGCTGAAGCTGCCCCCCCTCAAGCAGGCCCTGGCCTCCGAGCAGCTCAAGTCCCGCTACCTGGACAGGCTCCTGGCGGGGTACTGATTCGTTGGCGGAAGGGCAAAAGAAAACCACCAAGGCACCAAGACACCAGGAAAAGCGTATAGCCGCTTTTGCGTTGCTTGGTGTCTTGGTGGAGATCCTTATTCGAGCGCCTACCTCGCGGCGGGCTTGGGCAGGCCTTCGAGGCAGGCGAGGCCCTTGGCCATCTCTTCGTCGGAGAGGGAGTGGTCGGAGAGCTTGCCGTCCAGGAAGTCGCTGTAGCCGTTCAGGTCAAAGAGGCCGTGGCCGCTGAGGTTGAACAGGATCACGCGCTCCTTGCCCTCCTCGCGGGCCTGCTTGGCCTCCCGGATGACCTGGGCGATGGCGTGGCTGCTCTCGGGCGCGGGGATGATGCCCTCGGTCCGCGCGAAGAGCACCGCGGCCTCGAAGCACTCCAGCTGCTGGATGGCCACGGCGCGGGTGAGGCCCTCCACCACGGTCTGGCTCACCAGGGGGGCCATGCCGTGGTAGCGGAGGCCGCCGGCGTGGATGCCCGGGGGCATGAAGGTGTGGCCCAGGCTGTGCATGGCCATGAGAGGCGTCATGCGGGCCACGTCGCCGTGGTCGTAGACGTAGGGCGCGCGCGTCAGGGTGGGGCAGGAGGCGGGCTCCACCGCGATGATGTCGATGTCGGCGCCGTTGATCTTCTCCTTCACGAAGGGGAAGGCGATGCCGGCGAAGTTGCTGCCGCCGCCCACGCAGGCGATGACCTTGTCGATCTTCTTCTCGCCCAGGGCGGCCATCTGCTTCTGGGCCTCGAGGCCGATGATGGTCTGGTGCAGGAGCACGTGGTTGAGCACGCTGCCGAGGGTGTAGCGGGTCTTGCCCGTGGGGTCCGTCACCGCCGCTTCCACGGCCTCGCTGATGGCGATGCCCAGGGAGCCGGTGCAGTTGGGATCCTGCGCGAGGATGTCCCGGCCCGCCTGGGTCTCCATGCTGGGGCTGGAGATGCAGTCCACGCCCCAGGTCTTCATCATCATCTTGCGGAAGGGCTTCTGCTCGAAGCTCACCTTCACCATGTAGACCTTGCACTCCAGGCCGAACTGGCTGCAGGCGAAGGCGATGGAGCTGCCCCACTGGCCTGCGCCGGTCTCGGAGGTGATGCGCTCGATGCCCGCCTGCTTGTTGTAGTAGGCCTGCGCGATGGCCGTGTTCACCTTGTGGCTGCCCGCGGGGCTGACGCTCTCGTTCTTGAAGTAGATCCGGGCGGGCGTCTTGAGGGCCGCTTCCAGGGCCCGGGCGCGGTGCAGGGGGGTGGGCCTGTAGCGCAGCATGATCTGCAGGACCTCGTCCGGGATCGTGATGTGGCGCTCCTGGCTCATCTCCTGCTCGATGAGGTTCATGGGGAAGACCGCGGCCAGCTGATCCGGGCTGACGGGATTGCCGTCGGGCCCCAGGGGCGGGTGGGGCGCATGGGGCAGGTCCGCGGCCAGGTTGTACCACTGGCGGGGAATCTCGCTGTCGGGAAGGATGCTGCGGTTGGACACGGGGTCTCCTGGTGCGTCGTGGGGGGGGGATCAGCCTTGGAGGCGGTGGTGGTGGTCCAGCATGGTCCGGAGGGCCGAGCGGGGCTTCTTCAGCTCCCGCGAACCCCGGGTGATCTTGCAGAGGCTCAGGCCCAGCTCCGCGGCGATGGCCCGCTGGCTCTGGCCCCCGTCCAGCCGCTTCACCAGCTCCCAGCGGGAGCTGATGCCCTGGACTTCCGAGGGGGTCAGGATCTCGCGCAGGAACCGTTCCACCAGGTCCGGGTCCCCGGACTGGTGGAGCAGCGCGGCCAGTTCGGCCAGGCGGTCGAGGTTGTTTCTATGCATAGAAACATTTCATCAAACCCGGAAGTGCCCGTCAACAAGAAGGTTGGGGAGCCCTGAAGAGGCAAAACCAAAGCGGGGTGGGGCCTTGATCGGCAGCCTTGCCCAACCCTGGAATAGGGGCGGGGTGGGGGGAGGGTGTTATTGAAGAGATGTAAGTCTACTAGAAACAATTTTTTCATATATTTCGAAAGAACAAATTACGTAAAACCGCTTATCTAAAATAACTAATATCAATCATATGAATTCAAAATATTGGCCAGATAATGTGGCATGGCAGCGAGAAGCGATTGTCTGCCTCCTTCTGAACTGGCTCTCGGCACTTATTCATGGACGCTGCAGCGGAGGCACATTCGTCATGGACCCGACAGGACTGCGGAGCATTGGGGAGGTCTGTGTGGAAACCGGCCTCACGGTGGATGTGGTCCGGGCCTGGGAGCGTCGCTACGGTTTCCCCGTTTCCCAGCGGTTGCCCACCGGACACCGACGCTATGGGGAAGAGGTGCTGGGCCGGCTGAAGCTCATGGCCCAGGCGGTCAATCTGGGCCACAAGCCCTCTCTGGCGGCCCATGCCAGCGAGGCTGAACTGCGGCTGATGATCCTTCCGGGCGGCAACACGAGGGTGGAGGACCTGTTTGGCGGGGTGGTGGCCATGGACTCGGACCTCATCCGCCACCTCCTGCGTCAGAACATGAGCGAGCTTGGCTGGGAACCCTTCCTCCTGCGGGTGGCGTCCCCCCTACTGGACCGCGTGGGCATCGCCTGGGCCGATGGCGAGATCGGGATCCACCACGAGCACCTGATCTCCGAGCTGCTGGAGGACTTCCTCCGGACCCTGCGCCAGGAGTTCCACTCCCAGCCGGGACGGGGCCGGGTGCTGCTCTGCACCTTGCCGGGAGAGCGTCACCGCCTGGGTCTGCTGATGGCGGCTCTGGCCCACGCGGCCCTCGGTGCGCGCACGGAGGTGCTGGGGGAGGATGTCCCGATCGCCAACATTGCCGAGGCTGCCGTCACGCTGAAGGTGGACAAGGTGGCCGTCAGCGTGTCGGTCTACTTCACGGGAGAGCCCGCCCGGGGCCTGCTCCGGGAACTGCGGGAGCGGCTGCCCGAGGCGTGCCGCCTGGTCATTGGCGGCAAGGGCGCAGCCAGGCTGCGCCATCTCCCGGGCATCCGGAAATCGAAGGATCTCTGCGTCGGCTGAGCCGAGCGGGCAGGCTACTTGGCCTGCTGTTCCTGCAGCTTGGCGAGGATCTGCCGCTTGCCCATGGCCCTGAGGGCGGCGATGGCCTCCACCTGGGGACCGCGGGGGCGGGTGGTGCCGGCCTCCCAGTTGTAGATGGTCTGGGCGGAGACCCCCAGGAGGGCGCCCATGTCGCCAGCGGAGAGACCCAGCTTCTGGCGCCGGGAGTTGAGGCCCTTGGCGCTGAAGCGCACCCGGGACTCGGGGGCGGCCGCTTCCTGGCCCTCGCCCTTGCCGACCACCTTCTTGCCCAGGTGGGCAAGCTGCTTTTCCAGCGCGGTCGCGCGCCGCTTGAGCGTGGCGATCTCGGAGCGATAGAGGGCCGAGGCCTTCTTCAGGCTCTCGGTCTCGCTGCGCAGCTCCTTGCGGGCCAGACGCATGATCTCTTCCTTGAGGACGGAGGCAATGTTGGGCATGACGGGTGTCCCTGTAAGTTTGGCTGAGTGGACTGGAGAGGTGGGTTCCCAACCAGGGGCTGGGATCGGCACGGCCGCATCCCCGTAGGATTCGTGACGGATGGGGGAGGCCTTATTATGCAGCGAACCCAATTGCGCTTCCACCCCGGTGCGGTCGATTCCAAAAAGAAGTTTGGTTCCGACCGCCAGGCAGGATCTTGATGGGCAGACTCATGTGTTGTGTTCTGGGCAATTAAGAAGTGTCACAATAGAGAGAACCGGCGGAGTCCATGAAAAACAGGTCTTTTCTGCAGCGATTGGGGTTCAGCCTGAGCGGGGTCTCGGCTGCCTGGCGGCTGGAGGCGAGCTTCCGCAGCCAGGCCGTCATGGCCGGGGGTGCGGTGGCGTTCCTGCTCTGGCTGCGGCCCCCGGCAGTCTGGTGGGCCCTGGTCCTGATGAACTGCGGCCTGGTGCTGGGCGCGGAGCTCTTCAACACGGCGCTGGAGCACACGCTGGATCGGCTCCATCCCGAGCTGCACCCGAGCATCCGGATCGCCAAAGACTGTGCCGCGGGCGCGGTGCTGATGTTCAGCTGCTGCGCCCTGGGCACCTTTCTTGCGATGCTTGTCGCCTGCTGGCCTCTCTGGCCGCGCTGACGCCGTGCGTGGCGGGTCTGGGACTCAGAAGCTGACCCGCAGCGTGGCACCCCGGTAGTCGGCACCGACCAGAGGCTGGAAGGACACCTTGACGTCCCCCTTGGCCGAGCTGCGCAGGGACTGGTTGAAGCGCACCACCTCGCGGCCCACCAGGGTTCCGATGGCCGCGCCGCCCAGGACATCCGACAGGAAGTGGCCCCGGCGCTCCATGCGGGCGACCCCCACCAGGGTCGCCAGCCCGTAGGAGACGCCCGTGACCCAGGGCTGGTCGGCGTGAGCGCTGATGACGGAGGCCAGCACAAAAGCCTGGGTGGTGTGGCCCGAGGGAAAGGACTGACCCCCGGAGAGGGGCTTGAAGTGGGAGCTGCCCTCACCAGCGGAGGGACGCGAGCGTCCTGCAAGAGCCTTCAGGGGCAGGGTCAGGGTGAGCTGGGCGATGACCATGGCCATGCCCGCGTCGATGCCCACCGCCCGCAGGGCGGGATCCTTCAGGGCTGCGCCCCCCAGGTAGATGCCGCCCGCGAGGATGATGCTGCCAGTGCCGCCGAGGGTTTCCACGTTCTTGGCCAGGTTGTCCCAGGAGGGCCGGGCGTTGCGGGCGAAGGCCCGGTCCAGGGGGGCGTCGAGCGCCAAACCCGCGCCAAGCATGGCCACCGCTCCGAGGCCCAGTTGCTTCCAGTCCGAAGCCTCCCAGTCTGCGGGTCGCGTCACCATGTGTATCGTGTCCCGCACCAGCAGCCGGGGGAGGCGCGGGAAGGCCTCGGGGTCCGGCTTGGCCTGGACCGGTGCGGGCGAGGGCCCGTCGTTGGCTGGGGCCTGAGCCCAGAGGGGGGTGGCCAGGCAAGGCAGAAGCAGACTGAGCCCCAGATTCTGAAAATGGATGGCGGGGCGCATGGTTCTCCTTCGGGGCTGGTGCGGAGCCAGGCCGACCTCCCCAGAATAGACGGAAGCGGGCTGCAGGCTGGCGCAAACGGCCCGGCCTCCTTCCAGGTCTTGCCCGCCGGGACGCCCGCCCTATGGTTGGTTTGGATCGGTGAGTGGCGATGCCAAGGGAGAAGGGTGTTCTCGGCGGTGGTCTCAGTTGGCTGCTCTCGGGCGGTCTGGCGCTTGTGGGCCAGGAGCCCCAGGAGCTGGGGCCGCTCCCGACGCGGGAGATGTTCCCCCTGTTCCTGCCGCCCCTGGTCTACCAGCCTGTGAACCCGACTCCCGTGGGCCAGGGCCGCTGGCGAGTCGCCATCGACCACACCCGCGCCAACACCTTCGAGTTCTCAGAGGTGTTCAAGGAGCAGGTGCCCCGGGATGCCCAGGGGCGGGTCGCCATCACCAGGGCCTTCATCCTGTCCCAGTCGGCGCAGTACGCCACTCTGCCGCTGGTGTACTACTTCGATGAGGAGATCGTGCGGACGTCACTCCGGGTCCATTTCGGACTGAGCGATCGGACGGACGTGTGGGTGGAGCTGCCCTTCCAGAGCCACACCGGCGGCTACCTCGACAACGTCATTGAGGACTTCCACCGCCTGGGCTTCGAGCAGTACGGGCGGGACCGGGTCATCAAGAACCAGCTGACCCTGGTGGTGATGACCCACGGCCAGCTGCAGTTCTTCAGCGACCAGCCGATCCGGGGCAAGACGCAAGACCCCACTCTGGGCTTGGTCCACCTGCTCACCCAGCGGCCTGGCTGGGCGCTGTCGATCTACGGTGCGCTCAAGCCGCCCCTGACCACCACCTACGATGTCTACAAGTCCGGATGGGACCAGACGCTTGGGCTCAGCGCCCGTTGGCAGCCGAGTCTGCGCCATGTCTTCTACCTCGGCGCGGGTTTTCTCCGGCGCCCCGGTGGCAGCCTCGCCTACAACGACTCGCCGTTCGGCCGGATCCGCAATGGGGTGGGAGCCCACGGGACCTGGGAGTACCGGGGCTGGTCCCGGGTCCGGCCCTTCTTCCAGCTGCATGCCCAGAGCGGCTACCTGCCGAGGCAGCCCTCCCAGAAGCTGGACCGCCCGAGCCTCCAGCACGACCTGGGCTTCCACTGGCAGCTCCGCCGCGAGGCAACGCTGACCTTCCGCTACCTGAACAACATCACCCACAACGAGAACACCGCCGACATGGGGATCGCACTGATGCTCACGGCCTCCTTCTAGGCCCGGATCGGGTTGGTCAGTAGCCTTCGCCTTCCTCGGCTGCACTCACCTTGCCCCGGTGGAACCGGAACAGGAAGGCCACATAGCCGAGGGCGATGGGGAAGCCGAACAGCCACCAGACCAGGCCGGTGCGCAGCCCGTGGCCGCCCACGCTGGCGTTGAGGGCCGTGAGGTCGAAGGCGGGGTTCAGGGTGGACTTCAGCATCACGGGGTAGACACAGGCGGCGCTGGCCGCCAGCAGGCCCAGGATGAAGGCGCCGGAGCCCAGGAAGGCCAGCAGGAAACGCTCCCGCCCCAGACCCAGGAAGACCAGGCCCAGGCCAGCCAAGTAGAGCAGGATCGCGACCCAGGCCAGGGGCGCCCCGGGCAGGTTGTGGAGAATCGCTGGGTTCACGCGGGCGGTGGCGGCGCTGGCCGCGACCCAGACCACCAGGACCAGGAGCCAGAGCCTCGGAGCCAGGCGCTTGGCGCGGAGATGCACGGGGCCCTCCGTCTTCCAGGCCAGGAAGAGGGCGCCATGGGCGGTCACCGTGACCAGGGCGAAGACGCCGATCAGCACGGTGTACCAGTCCAGGACCCCGGGTTGCGGGCCAAGCTGGAAGTCGGTCCAGAGCGGCATGCTGAAGTAGCCCGTGCCATCCAGCGGCACGCCGCGGAGCACGTTGCCAAGCGCCGCCCCGAGCAGCACGGGCAGGACCACGCTGGAGACCGCGAAGGTCGCGTCCCAGAAGTGCCGCCAGAGGCCGTCCTGCACGTGGGAGCGGAACTCGATGGAGATGCCGCGGAGCATGAGGCTCCAGACCACCAGCCACATGGCGAGGTAGAAGCCGGAGAAGCCCGAGGCCAGCACCTTGGGGAAGGCCAGGAACAGGGACCCGCCTCCTGCCAGCAGCCAGACTTCGTTGCCGTCCCAGAGCGGGCCGATGGCGCCCAGCACCTGCCGGCGTTCTTCATTGGTCTTGGCGACGACGAGGTGCAGGATGCCCGCCCCGAAGTCGAAGCCGTCCATCACCACATAGATCGCAACCATCACCGAGACGAGCCAGAACCAGAGGGTTTCCATGGGGGTCTCCTAGTGCGCCTGGGATTCGGGGCCGTGGGCGAGCTCTCGCCCGATCAGGAAGAGCCACAGCATGGAGAACACGACGAAGATCCCCGCGAAGCCCAGGGTGGTGAAGGCCGTGTGCCCCGCGTGAACCAGGGGCGAGCTGCCCTGGGCTGTGCGCAGGACGCCGTAGATGAGCCAAGGCTGGCGGCCGAACTCTGCCACCGCCCAGCCGGCCGTGGTGGCGATGTAGGGGAAGGGCACCGCCAGCATCACAGCCCATAGGAGGGGTCGGGTGGTAGCCAGCTTGCCTCGCCAGAGTAGGAACACAGCCAGAGCCATGAGGCCGATCATGAGGGTGCCGAGCCCGGCCATGATGTGGAAGCTGTAGTAGAGCAGCTCGATGTTCTGGGGCCACTGGTCCTGCGGGAACTCCAGAAGGCCTTTGACGTTGCTCGAGAAGGTCCCGTAGGCGATGAAGCTGAGCACCGCAGGCACCTTAATGGGGTTCTCGATCTTGCGCTCGGAGACATCGGGCTGCCCGATGAGGGTCAGTGCCGCCCGGGGTCCGCTCTCGAAGCGCCCTTCCATCGCAGCCAGGGTGATGGGCTGGTATTTCGCGACGAGCTTGCCCTGGAGGTCGCCCGTGGGGAAGGCCACCAGGACGCTGAAGATCAGGCCCATGATGGTGCCCGTGCGGAGGTTCAGATCCGCCTGCACGGGATGGATGCCCTTGAGGGTCCAGTAGGCCCCGACGGCGGCCACCACGAAGGAGCCTGTCACCACGGAGGCGATCATGTTGTGCGCGTACTGGCCCAGGGCCCAGGGGTTGAGCAGGAAGGCCCAGAAGCTGGTGAGCTGCAGCGTCCCGTCCGCGGCCACGGCGAAGCCCGTCGGGTGCTGCATGAAGGCGTTGGTGGCGATGATGAAGTAGCCAGAGAGCCAGCTCCCCAGCCAGAGCGCCACCGCCGCGCCGAAGTGCCCCTTCGGCGAGAGCTTCTTCTCGCCCCAGATCAGCAGGCCCAGGAAGCTGCTCTCGAGGAAGAAGGCGAACATGCCCTCCATGCCGAGGGTCTGGCCGATGATGCCGCCGGAGAGGTGGGAGAAGCGCGCCCAGTTGGTGCCGAACTGGAACTCGAGGGGGATGCCGGTGACCACGCCCACGGCAAAGTTGATGCCGAAGATGCGGATCCAGAACCGGGCGGCGTCGCTATACCGCGCCTCGCCGGTCCGGAGCCCCAGGGCCTTGAGGATGACGATGACGAGTGCCAGCCCCATGGTGAGCTGCGGAAACAGGTAGTGGTAGGTGGCCGTGAACCCGAACTGCAAACGATGCCAGAAAAGGGGATCGCCCATGGTGCCTCCTGCTCGGTTGCCAAAGTGATTGCTACCCGGGAACATTCTCCCACGCGCCGTTGGAGAGTGGCTTCATTCCTACGTTCCAGTGGAAGCTGATCTCTGCTGGAACGCAGGAGTGAGCTCCGTCTCACTCAGAAAAAATGATTCTAGGTCTCGTCGAAATACGCATCGTCTTCCAGATCTTCCCAGCCGGTGAGCATGGCCTTGATGTTGCTGAATGGGGTGTGCCCGGTGGTCGTCAGGTAGATGTGACCAATAAGGAAGGCCACCAGACCGAAGGCCCCGAGGACATGCACCACGGCGATGACCCAGAGTGAGGCGGGGGGCCACCCCAGGGCGTGCTGCAGGTTGGGGTAGTAGTAGTAGAGGGCGCCACTGGTGACCTGCACGGGAATGATCAGCACCTTGAACCCGAAGTAGGCGAGCCGCTGCAGGGGATTCAGCTTGGCCATGCGGTGCTTTCGCACCGGGTGGGGCGCGCCCTTGAAGATCCCCGTGACGTAGAAGGCGATCATCTCGCGGAGGAACTTCCGGGTCGGAATGTACTGGCGCCACTCGCCTGTGGTGACGTGCCAGAAGATGGCGAAGACGATGAGAACCAGCAGGGTCACGGCCAGGATGTTGTGCAGCGCCACCGCCCGCTGGAACCCGAAGAGGTGCAGCCCCAGGCCCCGCACTTCGAAGCCCGTGAGCATCATCGTGAGGATGAGCAGGGCCTGGGCCCAGTGCCAGAATCGCTCGAAGCTTTCATACAGAACAACGCGTCGCATGCTGCCTCCTAGTGGGATCCGTGGGTGAAGCGAATGAAGCCGTGGATGCCCACGCCGAGAAGGGTCAGGAGAATCACCCCGAACCCGAGAAGATCGACGCCGGCGCCGTGGTCCCGGCCCAGCAGGTAGAACCCGGGGACCTGGGCCAGGAGGCCATTGCGCTTGTGGCACTCCGTGCAGGCGAGGGCCTGCTCCTTGGGAGCCACCATGTGGGTGACGGGCCAGAGCATGGAGGTCTTCACGAAGCTGTGCTGGCCACTGTATGGCAGGCCTGCGGTGTCCATTCCCTTCTGGATCGCGACGTCCCAGTCCCAGTCGCCCCAGTAGGCGCCGGAGCCCTTGGGCCCTGCGGTGTAGGGGGCCACGAAGCGCTGCAGGATCGGGTCGAAAGGCTGGGTGGCCTCATGGAACTTGAAAGGCCAGATCTTGGCGTTGGGATCGGTGTAGGAGCCTTCTGCCGGGTTCAGGATGACCCGGCCGTCCGCAGGCACAGTGATGCGATCCGTCAGGCGAGTGAACTTCAGGCTGCCGTTGTACCAGACGTAGCTGGGGCGGACATTGCGCGCCCAGATCATCTCGCCATGGATGCTGTTGTACTTCTCGTAGCCGTTCGCGTCCTCTTCCTTGTAGCCCCGGCCATTCTTCAGGCGTCCGGCGGAAGCCCAGTCCCAGAAGGTGTTGGTGGGCAGCTTGCCGCGCGCGTAGGTGGGAATGTGGCAGGTCTGGCAGGCCACCTTCTGGTAGTGGCGGTTCAGGATGTAGGACTTGTGGGGCGAGTCACTGTGGCAGGCCGCGCAGGACATGCGGGACACGCTCTCCCCGGCGAACTTGGCCTGCTCCCGCCGGTCCGCGGGGATGACATAGTTCGGGCCGCCCACCTTGTGCGCGTCCGAGGCGTGGCAGTCGATGCAGTCCATGCCCGCGCCCTGTCTGGACATGTGCACATCCTCGGCCCGGGGGGCCTTCAGGATCGTGTCATCCAGGTCCCCGTGCTTGGTGGCGTCGCCGCCGCCGCCGAAGAAGTGGCACACGCCGCAGTTGCGGTTGCTGGGCGCGCCGACCTTCTGCGCGACTTCTGCCAGGGTCACGCCGGGATTGGGCCAGCCGGCCTTCTCCTTCTCGTAGTCGCCGGTGGTGTCATGGCAGACCAGGCAGTCCACGTTCTCCTGTCTGGTGAAGTCGAAGCTCTTGTCCTTGAAGCCGTAGCCGACATGGCAGCGGGCGCAGGACTCGGTGTTGCCGCCGATGATGGAGATGCAGTAGTTGTTCACCAGGAGGGTGGACTTGCCGAAGCCGTCCTTGCCGTCCTTGGCGATGTTCCAGGTCCAGTGGGACGTGGCCATGACCTGCTCTGCCGCTTTCATGTGGCAGGTGAGGCAGGCCCGGGTCACGGCGGGGCCGTCACTGTCCTTGAAGGGTCCCTTCAGGATCTTGAACTTGCTGTGATCCGCAGTCTGGCGGCGGCTCTTGGCCACATGCACGATGGTGTAGGAACCATGACCCGGCGTCGTTGGCGGCGGCGCGGGCTCCTGGGCCAGGGCGAGGGGCAGGGCCAGGATCCCCAGCAGGGTCTGCAGGGCCCGCCTCAGCAGGGGTGGCGAAGGTCTTCGGGGTGGGTGCGGCATGGAGTCTCCGGAGGGCAGGACAGCGCATGGCAGGGGCGTGGTGGCAGAAACGGCGACCTTCATCGGGATCCCATTTCTTCGCCGGGCCGGGTGAGCCGATGGCGAGGTGAGGTGGCGGGGCGGATGTCGAGGATGGGCGCGCCATCCTCCGCATCCAGCCCTTCCACTTGGAGGAGGCCCTGCGCAGGATCCACGGTCATGACCCTGGCCCGCAGGAACTCGATGGGGTTGGGCCGCTGGAGGGCTGTGGTGCCGAAGACGCCCGGGAGGCCTTCCCCGCCCTGCCAGGCATCGCTGGGGACGCGGCCGGAGAGGGCGTGGTAGGTGATGACCCAGAGGTCCAGGCCTTCGTAGAGACCCTGCAGGCCCGGCCCGTAGGGGTGGAACAGCTCAAGGGCGGCGCATCCCCGGGGCACGAAGTACTTCGGCAGGCGGGTTCGCTTCACCGGCGCCGAGTGGACGATGCCGATGGGACGGAGGGTGAAGGCCACGGGCGGGGCGGGGCCTTGGTCCCCGCGGGGGTCCAGGTTGAGCTCGATCAAGGGGCACCTCGGAGGGGGTCGCAGAACAGCAGGCCGTGCGGTCTTAGTGCTTCGTCTGGCCCTGGAGGACCTTGACCAGGTTCTCGAAGAGGGCGCTGTAGGTGGTGGCGCCACGGAGCCCCTCGATGGAGGAGGGCACCTCGAGCACCTTGAGCTTCGAGTGCTCCCGGAAGGCCTCGATGTAGTCCTGGGGGGTGTTCGGATCCACCAGGATCAGCTCTGCCTTCAGCCCGCGGATGTGCAGGAGCAGGGCCTGGGGGCTCGGCGGCTCGTCCGGCGTGCCCTTGCAGGTCACGAAGGCCGGCGCCGCCACGGCGGCAGAAAAGTTCTGCCAGCCGCACTGGGCCGCGAACACCCGCATGCCCTGCACGGGCTTGAGTGCCACTTTCCAGCGCGCAATGTCCCGGGCCAGGGCCTTCTCGAAGGCCTCGGCATTGGCCATGAACAGCGCCCGGCTGGCCGGCCGCAACTCTCCCAGGCCGCGGGCGATGGTGCGGGCCATGAGGCCGCCGTTGGTCGGGTTGAGCCAGAAGAAGGGATCGCCTGCCGCGTAGGCCGGATCCACGTAGCCACCGCAGTTGGAGGTGGGCAGGTTGGTCCGCGCCGCGCCCTTCGACACATCGATCCACTTCGGCGAGGGCGCTCCACTGGCGCGGAGCGATGCGGAGATCGCGGCAGACTCATTCAGGAAGCCGGTCCAGACGATGGCCGCCGACGCGGCCAACCGGGCCTTGGCGGCGGGTTCCACCTGCAGATCCTTCCTCAGGTTGCAGCCCTTGAACAGGTTCACCGTCTCGACCTGGCTGCCGCCCACGGCCCGGACGATGGGCTCCAGATCGGCCACGGCCACAGCCACCGTGAGCTGGCCTTCTCGGGCCTTCGGCGGCGCGGCGAGGGCTGGACTGGCCAGGGCCAGACAGGCCAGGAGGATGCCCAGCACTCGATTCGATCCGATGGTTCGCATGACGACCTCCCGGGGGGGTGGCAGGCCCCGGGCAGACCCTAGGCAGAGACGGCTCAGCCGTGTCTGGCATCGGCGCTCGGGTGCTCTTGAAGGGGGGATCCGGCAGGCCGGAGGCAACGGTCCAACGGGACCGTCCTCACGGACCTTTCGGGCTGGGGGTGGACGGGAAGCCCCAGGGGGCCGAGTCCATGAAGGGCTGGGACCGTGGAGATATCCCAGCTAGGGTTCTAAACGCAATTGCAAGGCCAACTTGAAAAAATACAATAATATCAACTATTTGAATAATGATGATCAACCAAATGGTAATACAAGAATTGCAAGATGCAGTGCAATTCAAGGCCTTGGATCATGCAAAGTGCAAGGCCTGACTCAGATGCGGCGGAGCTTGCGCCAGAGGGTGGTGGGGTGGATCCCCAGCTCCCGCGCCGTGGCGGTCCGGTTGCCGGCGTGGCGCTCCAGGGCGGCCTGGATGGAGGCTCTCTCCTGGCTGCGCAGGTTGTTGCTGCCCGCGCCACCCACCTCGGCGAGGGGCCCCGAGGCCGTGCCCTGCAGGGCGGTGGGCAGGTCCTGGGGCCGGATCTGGCCCTGCCGGCACAGCACGTAGGCGTGCTCCACGGCGTTCTCCAGCTCCCGGATGTTGCCGGGCCAGGCGTGGCGCATCAGGCGATCCATGGCCTCGGGGCTGAAGCCCTGGAGCTGCTTGCCGTGCAGGGCGGTCTGGCGATCCAGGAACCGGTTGGCCAGGGCAGGGATGTCCTCCTTCCGCTCCCGCAGGGGGGGGATTGCAATCTGCATGACGTTCAGCCGGTAGAAGAGGTCCTCCCGGAATCGGCCCTCCAGGACCTCGGCGCGCAGGTTCCGGTGGGTGGCCGCGAGGAAGCGGACGTTCGCCTTCAGCGAGTCGCTGGAGCCCAGAGGCTCGTAGGTCCGTTCCTGCAGCACGCGGAGGAGGCGGACCTGGAGCGCCGGTGAGATGTCGCCGATCTCGTCCAGGAACAGCGTGCCGCCTTCGGCCGCGGCGATGCGCCCCTTGCGGTCCCGCTTGGCGTCCGTGAAAGCGCCCGCCTTGTGGCCGAACAGCTCCGCTTCCAGCAGGGTGTCGGGCAGGGCCCCGCAGTTGAGGGTGATCAGCGGCTTCCGGGCCCGGGCGCTGAGGTCGTGGATGGCCCGGGCCATCAGCTCCTTGCCGGTGCCGCTCTCGCCCTGGATCAGCACTGTGCTGTCGCTCTGGGCGATGAGGGGCATGAGCTTGAAGATCTCCCACATCCGGTGGTTGGCCGAGGTCATGTGCTGGAAGCTGGCGCGGCCTTCCACGGCCTTCCGCAGCTCTTCCACCAGGGTCAGGTCGCGGAAGGACTCGACCCCGCCCACCACCTTGCCGGTCTGGTCGCGCAGGAGGGCGGTGCTGACGCTGATGGAGACCTTCTTCCGGGCCGAAGTGTGGATGTTCACGTGCTTGTTGATCAGGGGCGACCCGGTGGTCATGGTCTCCTTGAGGGCGCAGGAACCCTCGCAGATGTCGGCGTTGAAGACCTTCCAGCACTGCTGGCCCAGGGCCTGCTCGGGGGGGATGCCGATGATCTCAGCGGCGGCCCGGTTGAACGACGTGATGCGGAAGTCGTCATCCACGGTGAACACACCGTCGTTGATGGAGTCCAGGATCGTGCGGAGGTCCAGGGAGAGTGTGGCCGAGGCGGCGCCTGGTGGACCCTTGCGGGCGAAGTATTTCATGGTGGCCCCCCTGCATTGCATTATGCAGTCCCTGGTTCCTTCGACCCGCGTCGGGAGGGAAGTTTTGACCTGCGGCATTCCACCCCGCTGGTCGGATCCTTGGGGGGCGATCGAAATTGATCTATTGCAAAATAAAGCGTCTGGCTGCGGATCTGCCAGCGGTGTCGTTGATCAAGTTATAAAATAAATGCCTATTTAGTTAAGAAATTAAAATAATTTCTATGTCATCCTGTCCGGGCACAGGCAGGTCCTGTGGCATTGCTGGGGGGTGCCCCTTTTCGGAGGAACCATGCAAGCCAATGTCGG
>JAAXXS010000213.1 GCA_013334395.1 Holophagaceae bacterium
AGGAGTTCAAGATCGCCATGGGCGACCCCGAGCGCACCCTGGAGTGCTGCTCGATGCTGAGCATCTGCGAGCAGGCCCGGGGTGACCTGGACGCCGCGGTGGAGTGGCTGCGCAAGGGGATCCTGGCCCCGGGCTTCCCACCGGAGGACAGCATCGGCCTGCGCTACGATCTGGCCGAGATCTACCTCCAGCAGGGCCACCCGGACATGGCCGGCCAGGAGTTCAGGGCCGTCAACGACCTCGACCCCGACTACCGCGACGTAGCCGCCCGCCTGGCGTAGAGCCGCCCCGACTCTGGTCAACTTGCAATTTTGAAGAGACAAAAAATCTTTACCACCAAGGCACCAAGAAATGCTGAAACACCCTGTCTTCACGGTTAGCCGCTTTGGCAGTTGTCCTTCTTGGTGCCTTGGTGGCGATCCTTTGATTTTTTCGGCGAGCCCGTATCAGGCTAGGCTGCGGCTGCCGGTGGCGCCCCAGGGCTGCAGGGCCTGCAGGGCGGGCTGCACGGGCTTGCCGGGGCGCTGGAGCTGGGTGAGCTCCAGGGCGCCTTCGGGGGTGGTCAGCCAGGCGCCCTCCTTGCCCCAGAGCAGCTGCCCGGGTTCGCGGTAGCAGGTGCGCAGGGCACCCACGCCGCAGACCTTGAGGACCTGTTCCTCCACCTGGAGGTCCGAGCCGGGCCAGGGCCAGAGGGCCCGCACCTGCCGGTGCAGGTCTGCGGCGGGCTGCCGCCAGTCCAGGCGCCCCATGTCCTTCCGGAGCTTGGGGGCGAAGGTGGCCAGCTCGTGGCACTGCTCGACGGGCAGGGCGCAGCCGCTCAGGAGCAGGGGCAGCTGATCCATGAGCAGGTCCGCGGCCTCCCGGGAGAGCTCTGCGAGCAGGCTCTCGGTGGTGTCCTGCAGGCTGATGCCCCGGCGGCTCTGGGCCAGCACCGGGCCCTCGTCCAGGCCCGCCGTGAGCCTCATGAGGCTGACCCCGGTCTCCTCATCCCCGGCCAGGAGGGCGTGGTTCACGGGCGCGGCGCCGCGCCAGCGGGGCAGCAGCGAGAAGTGCAGGTTCCAGACCCCGAGCGGACAGGCGTCCAGCATCCAGCGCGGGAGCAGGTGACCGTAGGCGACCACGATGGCCAGCTCGATGCCCAGGCTCTCCCACAGCTCGCGGGTCTCGGGCACCTTCCAGCTCAGGGGCTGGTGGACGGCCAGCCCCAGCTCCAGGGCGGCCACCTTGACCGGGGGGGCCTCCAGGTGGCGGCCCCGGCCCGCGGGCCGGTCGGGATTGCAGAACACCGCCTCGATGCCTTCGTCAGCCAGCGCCCGAAGGGCCGGAACGGCCGCCCGGGGAGTGCCGAGAAACGCGATGCGCGTCATGGCGAGGCTCCTATCCCTTGATCTGCTTCTGGTACTTCCGCTGCAGGAACTGGCGTTTCACCGGTCCGTAGTACTCGACGAAGAGCCGACCCCGCAGGTGGTCGATCTCGTGGCAGAAGGCCCGGGCCATCAGGTCCTCGCCCGTCAGCTCCTGCCAGCCGCCCGCCCGGGTCCGGTTCCGGATGGTCACCTTCTGGGGGCGCTCCAGCTCCTCGCGGATGCCGGGGATGGAGAGGCAGCCCTCGGGGCCGGTCTGGATCCCCTCTTCCCGGATGATCTCGGGGTTGATGAGGATGATCCGCTGATCCGGGTCCTCGCCGCAGGAGCAGTCGATGACGGCCAGGTTGAGGTTCACGCCGACCTGGGGCGCGGCCAGGCCCACCCCCTCCTCGAACAGCGAGGTCTCGAACATGTCGGCCACGAGCTGCTCCAGCTCGGGGGTCCAGTCCCCGATGTCCTGGCTGTTCTGTTTGAGCCGGGGATCCCCCCAGGTGAGCACGGGCAAGACGGCCATTCAACCTCTCCAGCATTCCAGTGTAAACCAGGGAGCCTCTCGCGGTAATCTGTGAGGTCCGCCTTTCGGAGCCCCGCATGCTGCGTTCCTTCCGCCAAGTCTTCAAATCCAACCGCACGCCCATGGCGGCGGTCATGATCGTCGTGCTCCTGGGGCTTGTGGCCTACCTGGCGCCCTCGGGCCGGGTGGACACGCCTGACACCGTCGTGGCGCGGGTCTTCGGCCGCGAAGTGCTGATGCGGGACATGGCCGAGCACATGCAGGAGCTCTATCAGCGCTACGGCAAGCAGGCCAGCCCCGAGGCCCTCCGGCCCTTCGTCCAGTCCCAGGCCCTCCGGGACCTCATCAACCAGAAGCTCATGGAAGAGCTGGCCGAGCGGCACCACGTGGTGGTCACCGACGAAGAGGTCGGCGCCCGGCTGCGGGCCTTCCTGCGCCAGTACCCCATGCTGCTGGACGCCAAGGGCAACCTGAAGCCCACGGCCGAGCTCAAGCAGATCTTCCAGGACACGGGCTTCAACCCCACCGCCCAGGAGCACGCCCTCCGCGGCGAGCTGCTGCGGTCCAAGCTCATCCAGCAGGCCGCCCTCCAGATTCCCGTGGACGAGGTCTGGCTGGCCCAGGAGAACCGCCTGAAGAATGAGAAGGTCGCCTTCCAGCAGGCCACCCTCGCCGTCCTCCCCGCCACCGTGGCTGATCCCGGCGACGGTGTCCTGGAAGCCTTCTGCAAGGCTGGCGGCGAGCGCTTCCTGCAGCCCCCCCGTCGCGTCATCCAGTTCGTGGCCGTGGACCGCGCCGCCTTCGGCAAGGACCTTGTGGCCGATGACGCCGCCCTGAAGGCCGCCTACCAGGCCCGCAAGGCCGACTCCACCGAGTTCAAGGCCCGCCACATCCTGTTCAAGGCCGAGGGCGAGGCCCAGATGCAGGAAGCCACCGCCAAGGCCCTGCTGCTGCGCAGCCGGCTCGCCAAGGGCCAGGACTTCGCCAAGGCCGCCGAGGAGCTGAGCGAAGATCCCAGCGCCAAGGGCAACGGGGGCGACCTCGGCTGGTTCAACTCAGCGAAGATGGTGAAGCCCTTCACCGATGCCGCCGCCGCCCTGAAGCCCGGCGAGATCAGCCAGCCCGTGCGCACCAACTTCGGCATCCACCTCATCAAGCTCGAGGGTCGCCGCGAGAAGTCCTTCGAGGATCAGAAGGCCCAGCTGGCCAAGGAACTCGCCGACACGCGCTTCACCAGCCGCGCCCAGGAGCGCCTGGAGCAGATCCGCAAGCGCGCCAACGGCGGCGACCTCGCCGCTGCCGCCAAGAGCCTCGGCAGCCCCGCCCAGGTGAGCCTGCCCTTCAGCAACGAGCCCACGGCCCAGGTCGAGGGCCTGCCCGAGCTGTCCCAGATCCTCGGCGAGGTCTTCCGGCTGAAGGTGGGTGAGGTCTCCAAGCCCCTGCCCTTCGCCGACCGCCACCTGCTCTTCCGTGTGCAGGAGCAGCTGCCTGAGGCCGTGCCGCCTTTCAAGGAGATCCGCGCCAAGGTGCTGGCCGCCTACCGCGTGGAAGAGTCCCGCAAGCAGGCCCTGGCCCGGGCCCAGCAGGCGCTGAAGGCCAACGGCCTCCAGGCCGTGGGCCCCGTCACGGATCAGGCCGCCGCCCCCCTGGCCGGTCTGCGCGACCTGGCCACCCACCCCGGCATCCGCAAGGCCCTGCTGGACACGCCCGTCGGTCAGACGACGCCCCTGCTCTGGGCCCAGGATGGCAAGCTCTGGGCGGCCCGCGTGACCTCCCGCGAGCCCGCGCCCGCCCTCACCTTCGAAGCCCGGCGTGGCCTCATCCAGGAGATCCAGGGCACGGAAGCCCAGAAGCTGCTCTCCGCCGAGCTGCAAGCCATGGATCAGCAGGGCCGCCTGCGCCCGGGCCTCAGCAGCCTGTGGGGCCACTTCGGGGGCATCTACATCAACGCGGACGCCACGCAGGTGGCGGTGGAGGAGTAGCTCCTAGCCGCAGCACCCGATTGCACAGATCCGCCACAAAGGCCTCGTCATGGCTGGCGAGGAGCAGGGCGGTGCCCTGGGCTTTCAGCTTCTGCAGCAGACCCAGCAGGGCCACCGCCAGGGTCGGGTCCAGGGCCGTGAAGGGCTCATCCAGCACCAGCAGGCGCGGCTGCAGCATGAGGGCCCGCCCGAGGCAGAGGCGCTGGGCCATGCCGCCGGACCAGGCCGCCGTGCGCTGCGCCAGGGCTGCCTCCGGGAACTTCACCTGCGCGGCCATGCGCGCTGCGGCTTCGCGCTGCTCGGCGGCGGTGCCGCGCCGCCAGATGGCCAGGGGCTCCTGGAGGATCTCCCAGCCGGTGCGATGGGGTGGCAGGCTGGCCGGAGCGTCCTGGAAGACCGCCTGCAGCAGCGGCCGCCGAGACCGTCGCTGCCGCTCCGGCAGGGGCGACCAGGGCTCGCCTTCCAGCGCGATGCGCCCTTCCGTGGGC
>JAAXXS010000214.1 GCA_013334395.1 Holophagaceae bacterium
AGGGGCTCCTCGCCCCAGCCCGCGGCCTCGGCGCTCTCCAGCCAGGCTGCCAGCTCCCCGCCAAAGGTGGCCATGTCCGGCAGGCGCTTGGCGGGATCAGGCTGCAGGGACCGCATCACCAGCCCGGCGAGCCGAGGGGGATAGCCGGGCCGGCAGGCCGCCGGGGCGATCTGCACCTGGGCGTAGGGCTGCCCGGTGGTGAACTCATAGAGCACCGCGCCCAGGGCATAGACGTCGCAGCGGCCGTCCACCCGGCGGGGATCGCCGTGCTGCTCCGGGGCCATGTAGCCCAGGGTGCCCACCACCATCTGGCTGCGGGTGGCGCGGGTGAGGCCTTCCTCCCCTTCCCAGAAGCAGACGCCGAAGTCCGTCACCTTGAGCTGGCCCGTGGCGGCGAAGAGCAGGTTCGAGGGCTTGAGGTCCCGGTGCACCACGCCGGCGGCGTGGGCCACGCCCAGGGCGCCGCAGACCGGGACGAGACGACGGACCAGGGCGGCGGGCGCCTCGCCCCGACAGGCCTTGAGGCTGCCGCCGGGCAGCAGCTCCATCACCAGGTAGGGCCAGCCATTGCTCGTCCCGAAGGAGTAGATCTCCACCAGGGCCGGGTGTGTGAGGCGCTCCAGCACCTCGCCCTCGCGCAGGAACCGGCGCACCAGGTCGGCATCGCGGTGCACCTCGGGGCGCAGCAGCTTCACCGCGCAGGAGAGCTCGGGGCGGAAGCGGTCCTCGCCCCGGAAGACCAAGGCCATGCCCCCTTCGCCCAGGGGCTCCAGCAGTCGGATACTGCCGATCTGGGTTGGGGGACGCGGCCCACTCATGGCGCGGCGACGACGCGGTTCCGGCCCCGGTCCTTGGCGTTGTAGAGGGCCACATCCGCCCGCGCCAGAAGCGATCCGCCGCAGGCATCCTCCAGCTTGAGCTCCGCCACCCCGATGCTGCAGGTGACCAGGATCGCCCGGCCATCCTCCAGGGTCAGGGGCCGCTCGGAAAGCGACCGGCGAAAGTCCTCGGCAGCGCTGAGGGCCAGCTCCACGGAGGTCTCCGGCAGCACCGCCAGGAACTCGTCCCCGCCCAGGCGCCCCACGGGATCCGAGCTGCGGAGCCGCCGCCGGAGCAGCCCGCCGAAGGCTTCCAGCGCCTGATCCCCCGCCCGGTGGCCGAAGGTGTCGTTGACCTGCTTGAAGCGGTCCAGGTCCGCGAGGAGCAGCGACAGCGGCCGGTGGTGGCGCCGGGCCAGTTCCACGTGGGACTCCAGCTGCTGCAGGATGGTGGCCCGGTTGTGGACGCCTGTGAGGGGATCCAGCGTGGTGCGGGCGACGATGTCCCGGTGGTAGCGCCGCTCCAGGGCATCCATGTGCTTGACCTTGAAGGCATGGCCCCCCACCCGGATCACGTCCTCGGCCACCAGCCGATGGGGCGCAACCGTGACCGGCAGCCGTCGGCCATTCACGAAGACGCCGTTGGTGGAGCCCAGATCCCAGAGGTTCACGGAGGCGCGATCCGACGAGACCTCCAGGCGGGCGTGGCGGCGGCTCACCTGGGGCTCCTGCAGGCAGAGGCCGCTCTCGGGTTCCCGGCCCACCTCCAGGCCCTGGACCGAGAGGGGAATGGCTTCGCCCATGGGCTGTCCCACGTAGCGGACCAGCACCCACTGGTGCGCGGCGGGATCCTCAAGCAGATCGGATTCCTCCGGCGCGACGGCAGGGTCCCAAGGAGGCAGCTCGGGGGGGGTGGGTTCGAGGGGCATCGTCGAGAGTCTAGCGGAGTTCCATTCAGTCCTCGCAGACGCGATTGCGGCCCTGGGCCTTGGCGCGGTAGAGGGCGGCATCGGCCCGGGCCAGGAGGTGGCCCGCTTCCAGGTCCGCGACGGTCCGCTGGGCCACCCCCATGCTGCAGGTGATGCTGACGCTCCCAGTGGGCAGGAGGACGGGCTTCCCGGCGATGGACTTGCGCAGGCGCTCGGTCAGGATGCGCGCGCCCGCCAGATCCGTCTCGGGCAGCACCATGAGGAACTCCTCGCCCCCGATGCGGCCCGCCAGGTCCGCCTCCCGGAGGGCCGCCTGCAGCCGCTCCCCGAAGGCGCGCAGGACCAGGTCCCCCCCGCCGTGACCGTGGACATCGTTGACCTGCTTGAACAGGTCCAGATCGCAGATGACCACCGAGAGGGGGCGGCTGTAGCGGAAGCTCAGGCCGAACCGGTTCTGGAACTCCGCGAGGCTGCTGCCGCGGTTGGCCAGCCCCGTCAGCGGATCCCGGGTGCTGAGGTCCAGCAGCGTCTCGTGGAAGGCGCGCTCCAGCGGGTCCAGGGACACGAGCTTGAGCACATGCCCGCCCAGGGACAAGCGATCGCCGATGCCCAGGCGCACGGAGCCCTTCACCAGTTCGCCATTGACCAGGGTGCCGTTGGTGGAGTCCAGGTCCTCGAGCCAGATCCCGCCCTCGCTCACCCGAAGCCGGACGTGGTGGCGGCTCACCTCGCCATCCACCAGCGCCACCGCGCAGTCCGAGGAGCGCCCCAGCAGGAGCTCGCCCATGGGCAGCGGAAACACCCGCCCCAGCGCTGCGCCGGCATAGGCCACGAACGCCCATTCCGCGGGCGCCAGGCGGCCTTCGTCCAGCGTCTTGGGACGGACCACCGTCTCCATCTCCGGCAGGCCCGGGAGGGTCTCATCCAGCGAAGAGATCAGCTTGGGGGTGCCTTTGCGCTTCACGAACCCTCCACGAAGCAGCTTAGCAACGCCCCGTCATCCTTGCGCCGGGCCAGGATGAAGGGTTCGCGGGGGGCCCGGACCGCCGAGGCCTCCAGGCGGATCAGAATCCGGCTCTGCCGGGGGTCGTGGCGCATGTCCGCCACCCCTTTGCGTGGGATGCGGAAGAGCCCGAGTACCTCCAGGTTCCGGACATTCTCCCCGGTGCCGCGCACCAGCTGCAGGCTGTAGCGCATCCATAGGCCCTTGGGCAGCCGCTGGATGTCCTCGGCGCGGATGGGGATGGGCAGTCCCAGGATGGCCTCCAGGCCCGCCCGGGCGCTCACCTCGCTGAGTCTGGGGTCCAGGCGCCGGGTGCCCGTCCGGGCCAGGGGCTCCGCGATGCGGCGCGTGCCGGGACAGGCCGGCGGCTCGACCCGACCCAGCGTCTTAGCCTGGCGCGGCAGGGGGGGCACGGCGACCTGCGCGGCGCGACCCGCCTCCAGGGGCGTCATGCGGACCACCTCGGCCTCGGCGCCCCAGCTCGCCCAGCCCGCTTCGGCCTGCAGCTTCGCCTCGAAGGCGGGCAGCGCCAGGGACGGCACCCCCTCCCGGAAGAGCCGGGCCCCGCAGCCTGCCGCGGCCAGCGGGTCCAGGCCGGATCTGGGATCGACCGTGAGCAGGGCTCCGCGGTGGCTCCCGGGGTGGAAGGGCTCGGGCGCCACCGTCACGACGTTGAGCCCGGCGAAGGCCCGGCGCAGCGTCTCCGCCGCGTCCGCCATGGCGCCCTTCACCCGGCTGAACATCAGGAGCCCTTCACGACCAGGCTCTGCAGCGCCACCGTGACCCGCTCCAGGGGCTCGGTCAGGTCCATGTGGTAGCCCGCCTCCAGCAGCTTGGCCATGGCCTGCTCCTGGGCCGCGGCATCGACCGAGGCCGCGAACATCACCCGCAGCGGCGCCGCGCCCTCCGCCAGCTGCAGCAGGATGTCCCGGGGGCCCGCCCGAAAGGTGGTGCCCACCTTCGCCAGCGGAGCCTCCTGGCTCTTCTGCACCGCCAACACCGGGCACTTCGCGTCCCCGGACCAGCCCCCCGCCAGCTCCGTGGCGCTGAGGATGAACAGGTCCGGCGGCGTCTTCAGCTCCTTCAGCAGCGTCTTCTGGATGACCTCCTCCTTCAGGTGGGGCTCCAGCGACTTGCCGTAGAGGATGCTCTGCAGGTGGGTGGGCGTGATGGGCTCCGTGTAGCGGAAGTCCAGGGGGATGCCCGAGGTGTCCGTCACCAGCAGCCCGCCCAGGTAGCTCGCGCCCTCCTTCACCGCCATGAAGTAAGCCAGCTTGATTGATTCCGCCATGGATACACCTCTCCCCTGAAGGCTACCTCCCCATCGGCGGTACCGCCCCTTGCCTTTTGTCTGGCACCTGGTACAGTGGATATTCCACTCATTGGGGAGTGGTCTAATGGTAGGACAACGGTTTCTGGTACCGTCAGGTGAGGGTTCAAATCCTTCCTCCCCAACCATTCAAAAAGCAGTATGCAGTAGGCAATACGGTCCCATCGTATAGCGGTTAGTACACCGCCCTCTCACGGCGGGAACAGGGGTTCGATTCCCCTTGGGACTACCA
>JAAXXS010000215.1 GCA_013334395.1 Holophagaceae bacterium
GCTCGGGTTGAAGGAGAGTCCGTCCGGCAGGCTTCCCCCCGTCACGGCGTAGCTGGTGGGAACCCCCGGTGTGGCGTAGCTGATTCTTGGGCTCTGAACGGGGATGCTCGTCCCGCTGGTGAAGACCTGGGGGCTCGTGTATTGCAGTCCCAGAGCCTGAGCGGGCGCCACGGTGTAGGTGACAGCGGTGTTGGCACTGCGGGACCCATTCGTAGCCGTTACGGTGACCGGATACAGGCCAATGGATGTCGGCGTGCCCGTGACTTGACCCGTGGAGCTACTGAGGTTGAGCCCTGAGGGCAGCGTTCCATTGAGTGCGAAAACACTGCTCAGTCCAGGCGTCTCATTCAAGACCGCTGGGGCTTGCGCGGGGATGGAATGACCCACCGTCATCACGCCCGGTGGTGGGTAGGAGAGCAGGAGCGCAGCCGAGGGGGTGACGATGTAGGTCACGGTCGTCGAGGCGCTGCGCGCCCCTTGGGTGGTCGAGACGGAGAAAGTGAAGACCCCGGGTATGGTGGGTGTGCCCTGGATGGTGCCATCCGCATTGAAGGAGAGCCCACTGGGGAGGCTGGCGAAGACGAAGACGGAGATCAGAGAGATCCCTCCCGGGGTCGTGTTCGACACCGTCGGCCTCTGGATACCGATGGAAACCCCCTGGGTGAAGGTCACCGGAGTGTCGTAGCTCAGGACCAGCGGGCCTGGAGGGGAGATGGCGTAGCTCAGGGTTGCTACAGCGGTCCGTGTACCATTGGTTGCCTGGATGCTGAAGGTTGTGGCCGCGGCCGGCGTCGTGGGTGTTCCGCTGATGCTGCCATCCGTGCCCAGGCTGAGGCCGGGAGGGAGCTGGCCACCGGCGAGCGCATAGGTGGTCGGGATGCCCGGTGTGGCGTTGGTAAGGCTTGGATTCTGGATGCTGATGGCCGCTGCTGCGGCGAATTCCCGGGGGGTTCCGTAACTCAGCGTCAGGGGGGAGGTCGGAAGTATCGTCAGGGTGATCACCTGGACCACCTGGCTGGCGCCATTCCCCGCCTGGATGCCGACCGTGAAGACCCCTGGGGTGTTCGGCGTTCCCGTGATGATCCCGGTGGAGGCGTTCAGGGTGAGCCCCCCCGGCAGCGAGCCGGAGGTCACCTGGTAGCTGGTCGGCGTTCCCCCGGAGGGGTTGGGCAGGACCAGGCTGATCGCGTTTCCAGCCAGGTAGCTCGGGGCCTGCTGGTAATCGATTTTCAGAATCGGTGCATTCTGGCCGCACTCGGGGCAGAAGTCGGAGCCACCGCAGCCCAGCAGCAGGGCCAGCGCCACCACTGTAGGGAGGCCCGTCAGGAGGAAGCGGAGAGGACGGCGCATGGATTCACCTAGGAGGCGATTGGGTGGCGGAGAGGAGCAACCATCCTCAAAGTCACACCCTGGCCAGGGTCGCGCGATGAATACCGATGAACACTTCCTGACACTTCCTGACAATTCCTGACATCGGCCCCTAGGGCTGCAGCTGCAGGGGGGCCAGGAAGGAATAGCCGATGCCGTGACAGGCCTGAAGGGGCAGGGGCTCGGCGCCTGACTGCTGGCGGACCTTGCCCCGCAGGCGGCTGATGTGGGCCTCCAGCCGCTGCATCGCCGGGGCATCCACGGCCTGCTGGAGGTTTTTCAGCAGGGCGCTGCGCTGGACTACTTCGCCCGGGTTGAGGGCCAGCACCTGCAGGAGCCGCAGTTCGGTGGCCGAGAGCGACACCTGTCCGCCCGAGGGAAGGCGCAGGGTGGAGTGCGTGGCATTCAGGCTGTAGGAGCCGGGCGGCGGGGTGGCCTGAGCGGGCTGCGTCAGTCGCCGGTGGAGGTTCCGCACGGAGAAGGCCAGCTCCCGGAGGTCCACGGGCTTTACGAAGTAGGCGTCCACGCCTTCCTTCAGGGCGGCCAGCCGGTCCTCCAGGGCGCCCCGCGCCGTGAGCATGATGAGCCCCAGGCGGGGCCCCTCTGCGGCGCGCAGGCGGCGAGCGATGGAGAGCCCGTCCTCACCGGGCAGGCCGATGTCGAGCACCACCACGGACAGCGGGTGCTCCGCCAGCAGCCGATCCAGGGCCGGTCCGTCCTCTGCGCCGAGCACCTCGATCCCGAAGTGGGCCAGGCCCGCCTGGAGGATCGTCCGCAGCTCGCGGTCGTCCTCGCAGACGGCCAGGGGGATGGTCTCGGTGCTGGGCAGGGGGCTGGGGCTCATGGGGCGCTGTAGAGGAGGACGTGCAGGGAGCCTGGGTTCAGGCCTCCCTTTCGGAGGGGCGCAGGTCAACCTGCCTGCAGGATCTGGGGTGAATCTCCCACTGGCGTCCTTGCAGCGCCAAGGAAACTGACCAACACTTCCTGACCATTCCTGACCAATCCTTACACTCCGCCTTCCGCCGGCAGCAGCAGCGTGAACCTGGAGCCTTGCCCCAGCACGCTTTCCACAGAGAGCTCACCCCCGTGCATGCGGGCGATCTCGCGGGACAGGTAGAGCCCGAGTCCGCTGCCGTCCACGCCCTGCAGCTGCCCCGTGCGGTAG
Organism: Holophagaceae bacterium; assembly: GCA_013334395.1. Taxonomy (GTDB): domain Bacteria; phylum Acidobacteriota; class Holophagae; order Holophagales; family Holophagaceae; genus Geothrix. The sequence goes on from JAAXXS010000215.1 coordinate 2,534, forward strand.
AAGCGGTCGAAGACCCGGGGGAGCTGGTCCACGGGGATGCCGATGCCCTGATCCGAGACCGTGATGCGCACCGCTCCGTGGGCGAGGGCTTCGGCCGTGACGACAACTCCGCCACCCCTCGGGGAGTAGCGGATGGCGTTCTCCAGGAGGTTCCCGAGCAGGATGGCGAGCATCTTCGGATCCGCGAAGATGGTCCCAGGTAGCCGCTCCAGCCGCAGCTCGATGGGGTGGATGGCGGGATCCGCGTCCACGCCTGCCAGCACCGTTTGCAGCAGGGCCTCGGGCTCGAGGGCTTCCCGCGTCATGCGCCAGTGGCCGCTTTCCAGCTGGTCCTGGCGCAGCGCGCCATCCAGGAAGCCCAGGAGCTTCTGGACCTTGGCTCGGATGGTGGTCGCGGGGGAAGGCTGGCCCGGCGGGCTGGGTTCGCCCTGGAGCTCCAGCAGCTGGGCCGTGCCGTCGATGACCGCCAAGGGCGTGCGGAACTCGTGGCTGACGGTTCGGATGAGCCGCCGCTGGCCCTCGAGCACCTCCTGGGCCGTGATCAGGGCCTGCTCGGCCCGCTCCTTTGCAACGCCCAGATCGGCCGTGCGCACCCCGACGAGCGCCTCAAGCTGGCGCTCGTTGTGGTGGGAGATCTGGAGCTCGCGGGCCAGCGCTTCGTCGCGCTCCCGCTTGATCTGGAACAATCGGGCCGCCACGGGCAGGTTCAGGGCAGCCACATGGGTGTAGGCGGCGAAGTCGAAAGCGTAGGTCGTCAGGAGGTTCATCGGCGGGGCGCCCAGGTTCAGGGCGAGATAATAGCCAAGGGGGATGAGCACGGGGATGAAGGCCAGCAGGTAGAAACGCGCAGAGATGCTGCCCTGAAGCACCAGCCAGCAGGCCAGGATCACCAGCCAGGCCAGCAGGCAGAGGAAGCTCACCGTCAGCAGCGGACCCACGAGGTGGTTCTGGCCTGCCAGGCGGGCGGCGGCGCCGGCGAGGCCCACCGCCAGGGTCCCTCGAGTCATGGCCCGGTCCAGACGGGGCGCACGGGTCTGGAAGCCCACGATGGACGAGAAGAGCGGCCAAAGGAGGGCGAGAAACGCGGGGAAGGAGACGGCAACCACCCAGTAGTCGATCCGGGGGTGTTCCGGCACCACCAGTGCGGAGAAGGCGCCGTCATAGGACAGCATGAAGCTCAGGCTGACCCCGGCATAGCAGGCGTAGAGCAGGCTGACTTTGTTCCGCAGGCGCTGGGCGATGGAGAGGTGGGTCAGGGCGAGGAGCAAGAGCAGGCCCGCCCCGAGTCCGAACCAGAACTGCTCCTTGGTCGCGTGGGCGGCATAATTGGCGGGTTCCCATAGGACCGGGTCGACCTCCATGGCCCCTTCGGAGGCCACGTGGAGGTAGCAGACCTCCACCCCGTTGCCGGGCGGCAGACGGAAGGTGGGCTGGTGCAGAGGCAGGGAGCGGCGTGAGAAGGGGACGCTACGGCCATTCGGGAGGAGCAACCACTGGCCCTGGGCATCAAGGCGGTAGAGGTCGGCGTGATCCAGCAGGGCCGTCGGCAGCTCCAGCCAGCGCTCGCCTTGAGTTCCGTCCCAGTCCAGCTGGAAACGCAGCCAGATCCCCCCCTGGCGAAAGCCGAAGGAGGCGCTGTTCGGGAGAGGCTGGAAGCCGGTAGATCCGGTGGCGTGGACCGCCTGGATCGTCAGGCTGCCCTCGGGGTCGTGCCGGACCCCGAGATGGGGGGCAAGGGATTGGTAGGAACCCTGGACCCGCAGCGGGGCTGC
>JAAXXS010000216.1 GCA_013334395.1 Holophagaceae bacterium
GCCGCGAGGCCAAGCGCATGGTCGAGATGAAGGCGCAAGGGAAGGGGTAGCGCCGCCTGCTGCAACTTCAATCTCCCGTCTTTTCCATCTCCAATACTGAACAGGCCCGCCAGCGGCGGGCCTGTTCAGTATTGGAGCGGGCGATCGGGATTGAACCGACGACATTCAGCTTGGGAAGCCATTGTGATAAGCCCGTAAAAGCATATATGATTCAAATTAAGTAAGCGTCAATTTTTGAAGCAGACTCCATACAGACTTTTGCTCCATAACTATATCTGGGGTCAATGGTTTGGGTGGCACGATGAAATCGTAAGTCTATACGGATCGCCAACACTTACGGACAAACAGCACCCTGTGAAGGGGTCCTTGTCGTGTGCGCCCGATCGCCATCCGACCGGTAAACTGCGCGTGCGTGTCGGACTTCGCGTCCACGGCCGCAAGGAACACCTTGACCGCCTCGTTGGTCAGCTACTGTCTCCTCGGCCGGATGGCCAGGGAAAGCGCCGGGCGGTCTCCTCCCGTCAGACGGACCGGACGCGGACCTGCAGCATGTCCCACATGCGTCTGCCGGGTATGCGAGCGGGTAGGACCTAGGGCGGAGACACTATCGCCAGGCCTGACCATCCGGGTGGGGAGAAAGGAGGGACAGCCCAGGAAGGTGTCTAGGCTGCCGGAAAGCATCTCTTGCGATGTATCCCCGCCTTGAGTGGTCAGCACAGCTCTGGAACCCCAAAGCAGACCATAATGGCCACAACAACCATTCTTCGGACCGACGCATGTCCCGCTTCCCGACCTTCCTGAAAGACCCAGACTCCCTCTCGACCGAGGATGAAATCCAGTACCGCCTGGACCACCTCGCCATCGATGGAACCATCCTGGTCTATGGTGCGGTCCTGTTCGGGGCCGCCTATGCGCTCCTCATCGCCGCCGATCAAGCGCTCCTAGGAAGCACTGGAGCCTTTTACGCCCTGCTCACGGTCCGTTTGGTCTTTATTAAGTTTTGCGTGGCCATGGTGGTGGCTGTCCCCAGGGTCCGCAGTCCACGTAGTCAGGAAGCCTGGGCCTTGGCCCTCGGCGTGGGCATATTCCTTTCGAACCTGGCCGTTTTGACCAGCCGCCCTCGAACCTACAGCCAGAACGTGACCCTTGAAGTCATCGGCGTGCTGACCCTTTACGCGATCATGCCGGATCGCCGCTGGATCAAAGTCTCAGTGCCCCTGTTGTTTTCCACTGCCGGCATCTTCTTCGCGCTCTTCGTGAAGGTGCATGTGGGCTTCGTGGCCCTGCTTTCCATTCTCATGGCCTACCTTGTCGCCCACCTCATCGGCCTGACCGCTACCTCCTGGGTCAGCCGGGGGCGGCGCCAAGGCTGGAAGCGCGAACGGGAACTGCTCGAACTTGTTCGCGAACGTACCGAACTGGCAGCCCTCCGGGAGGCCTTCATCACCACGGTCTCCCATGAATTCCGCACCCCCCTCCACGCCATTGGCACCAGCACCGACATCCTCGAACGCCATCGGGAACGCCTGGAGCCCGAGCGCCACCTGGAAATGACCACCCGCATCCGGTCGGCAGTCCTTCACCTGACCAGCATGATCGACGAGGTGCTGTTCATGCACCGGCTGGACGCAGGTGGATCTGGTGGTGAGGCCCGGGAATTCCCCCTGAACCCCTGGCTCCAGGAACTCGCCGCCAGCCACGGGGCCACTGGGGATACTCCGAGAGTCGAACTGGATCTGGCCTCAGACCTCGGGGTGGTCAAGGTTAACGAGGAACTTCTGCGACAGGTCCTCAGCAACCTGCTGAACAACGCTCAGAAATACACTCCTGCGGAGGGTCGAGTCCTGCTGCATGCCCGGAAGTCAGGGTCGGACTTGATCCTGGAACTGGAGGACACCGGCATTGGCATTCCCCTGGCCGAGCAGGCCAGCGTGTTCACGCGGTTCCAACGCGGCTCCAACAGCGGTGGCGTGCGAGGAACCGGGCTTGGCTTGAGCATTGTCCGGGATGCCCTTGCGTTGCTTGGGGGCGACCTTGAACTGGACAGCCAGGAAGGCCGGGGGACCAGGATCCGAATCCGTTTGAAGGGGCTTTTGAGAGGTAACAATGCAGCCTAAGCCCGTCATTGTGCTCATCGAGGACGATGCGGACAGCCGCAAGAACGTCTGCCTGCTGCTCGAAATCGAAGGTTATGTGGTGCGGAGTGCGCCGGACGGGGTCACTGGGCTCCAACTCCTGTTTGAGGTGCCCGCTCCAGACCTGGTTCTGTGCGACCTGATGCTGCCGGGCCTGGATGGCTTTGGCGTCCTGGAAGCCGTCCGGCGGAATCCGGCCATTGGGCACCTCCCCTTCTTGATCCTCACCGCCCGAACGGATCGTGCCAGCCAACGCCAGGGCATGAATCTCGGCGCCGACGACTTCCTCACCAAGCCCTTTTCCGCCGAGGAACTGCTGAACGCTGTGGCGTCCCGCCTGCGGCGCCACCAAGGCGCCCCGCCTCCTTCGGGGCTGGATCCCGAGGAAGCCAAGCGCTTCCTGCTGCTCAGCGAGCGGGAGCGGCAGGTTCTGATTCGCATCGGTCAAGGCCTGAGTTCCCGGGAGATCGGTGAGGCCCTGGGCATCAGCCCAAAAACAGAACAGGGGCACCGGGCCCACATCATGCTCAAGCTGTCCCTGCACAATGCCCAGGCCATCGCCACCTTTGCCGCCCGGGCCGGACTGTTGGGTTAGCCCCTCCCCCAAGGGAGCTTGGTTGCCCATGCCTCACAACGTGATAGGGAATTTTCCCTGGGGCATATTACCTATACTAAGTTTACATATGTTAATACTTACGATCAATATCGGCAGGTCCGATAACCAGGTTTAGCTGAGGCTCCACCACCCTGGAGCCCGGGTTATACCTGTGGTTTTCGGAGAGCCTCATGCGCAGCCAATCCATAGCCAAAGGGAGCGCCGTATTTCTCTCCCTGCTGGCCGGTCATCTTTCCTTACAAGCTGGAACGCCGCTTCGTTTGGGCCTCCAGGTGGGCTTGGCGATCCCTGCCACCAGTGACCTGAAGGTGACGACGGGCCCTGGTCCGGGCCCTTCTTGCGGGCTTTACGGTGAATACCCACTGAGCGAAACGCAGGCGATCCGGGCGCGCCTGGATTGGACCTTCTTCACACAGGGGACGCAGGTCCACGACAGCCCGGGACTGCACCAGCAGCTCGACACCACCGTGCAGTCCCAAGGCCTGGCACTCGACTACCTGTTTCATCCTTCCTGGCTGGACCGCCGCTGGTCCCTGGGCGGCAGCGTCAGTCTGATCCGCTGGAACGTGGACAGTAGCAACCGATATGAGACCCCCGCCGGGGTGTTCGTGCCCAGCGGCACCAGCGCTTGGAGCCGTGCGGGTTGGGGCCTGCTTACGAACTACCGGTGGACAGAGAAGGCAGAGGTTGAGTTCAGATTCGTGGCCAGCCATTACGGCCAACAGAACCTCCCGGCCCGAGTGGCCTCCCTGAACCTCCTGTTGCACTTCTAGCGGAGCCGCCATGTCCCTATCACGCCGCCTCGCATGTCTTCCCTTCGCCGTGCTGCTGGGCTGCACCGGGGGCCACCGTTCCGGCGATCGCGCCGGAACCATCAACTGGACCATGACGCTCCTGCCTGCAACGCCCTCCCTGATCGCGGGCCAGTCTGTGCAGTTCAGCGCCAGCACTCCATGGGGCAACGAAGCCCAGTGGTCGGTGCTGCCTGCCACGGCGGGCCTCATCACGCCCGGCGGGCTGTTCACTGCAGCGAACACGCCGGGGCCCTGCACGGTCTACGCCGCCTGGTCGAAGGATGTCCGCTACATCGCCAGCACGACCGTCACCATCCGCCCCATTCCAGCGGCGGCCGTGATCTCGCCCAGCCTCGTGCAAGCTTTTGGGGCCCAGCAGGCGGTAACCGGGACCTCCATTGCCAACGGCGCAGTGGTGGGTGAATCCGTGCCTGCGACCACTGCCACCACGGCTGATCAGGCCGTCAAGGTCCGCCACGGCTTTGATCCGCCCAAGTGATTCCATCCCGCTGACCTCCTGCCTCATTGCACTGCAACACCCATTCCCTGGTGAAGCCCATGCGACATCCCTTCCTGACTCCCACCATCGCCGCCCTGATCGCCTGCACCGCGCTGCCAGCCCTCCAGGGGCAGGCCACGCCTGCCGCAGCCGATGTGGCCCCGTTGCCAACCATCGCTTACCAGGGGCGGCTCATGGAAGGCGGCA
>JAAXXS010000217.1 GCA_013334395.1 Holophagaceae bacterium
CCCATGAGCGTCTGGCTGACCCCGGACCTGGAGCCCTTCCATGCGGGCACCTACTTTCCGCCCCAGTCGAGGGGGGGCATGCCCGGCTTTCTGCCGCTGCTCACGCGCATCGCGGAGGCGTGGCAGGGCGACCGGACAGGCCTGGTGGCCCAGGCGGCGAACCTGGCCGCGGAGCTGCATCGGCAGGCAGAGGTGGAAGCGGGCGCGGAGCTGCCGGGCTGGCCGGTCATCGAGACCGCCCTGGCCCAGCTGCGGCGGGCCTTTGACGGCCGCTGGGGCGGCTTCGGACCCGCCCCCAAGTTCCCCGCGCACCTGGCGGTGGAGCTGCTCCTGGCCCGGGGCACGGCCGAGGACCGTGCCCTGGCGACCCGCACCCTCGACGCCATGTGGGAGGGCGGAATGTTCGACCACCTGGGCGGCGGCTTCGCCCGCTACAGCGTGGACGGCCAGTGGCTGGTGCCCCACTTCGAGAAGATGCTCTACGACAATGCCCAGCTCGCCAGCTGCTACCTGACCGCCTTCCAGGCCACGGGGGAGCCGCGCTACGGGCAGGTGGCCCGGGAGACGCTGGACTACCTGCTGCGGGACCTCCGGGATCCCAGCGGAGGCTTCCATGCCAGCGAGGATGCGGATAGCGAGGGGGAGGAGGGCAAGTTCTACGTCTTCACGCCGGAGGACATCCACACGGCGCTGGGGGCTGCTGACGGTGAGCGGTTCTGCGCGGCCTACGGCATCACCGGGGGGGGCAACTTCGAGCACGGCCGCAGCGTCGTCCACCGTTTCTCGGCTCCCGCGAGCGCGGTCCTGCCCGAGGCCGAGGACCGGCGGCTGCGGGAGCAGCTGCGATGCTGGCGGGATCAGCGGGTGCGCCCCGCCAAGGATGACAAGGTGCTGGCCGCCTGGAACGGGCTGGCCCTGGCCGCCCTGGCCCGGGGCTTCCAGGTGCTGGGGGATGTCCGCTACCTCGAGGCGGCCCAGGCCTGTGCCAGCTTCCTGCGCCGGGAGCTCTGGCGCGAGGGGCACCTGCTGCGAGTCTGGCGTCAGGGCCAGGCCCACACTCCCGGCTTCCTTGAGGACCTGGCCGCGGTGGCCGATGGGCTGGTGGACCTCTACGAGGCGGACTTCAACCCCGCCTGGCTGCGCTGGGCCGAGGCCCTCGCCGAGGACCTGCTGGCCCAGTTCCATGACTCCGTCGGCGGGGGCTTCCATAGCACCCGGGCGGGGGCGGTGGACCTGCTCTTCCGCCAGAAGCCGGGCTACGACCAGGCCCTGCCCAGCGGCAACACGCTGGCGGCGCGGGCGCTGCTCCGGCTCTCCCGGCACCTCCAGCGGGAGGACTTCCGGGCCGCCGCGGAAGGCACCCTGCAGTGCTTCGGCCCCATGATGGCTCGGGCTCCCCGGGCCTTCCTGGGCCTGCTGGGGGTACTCGACACGGTCCTGCGGGACCCGCTGGAGGTGACCCTCGTGGGCGCACCCTCGGATCCCCAGGTGGTCGAGCTGCTCCGGGAAGTGCACCGCCGTTACCTTCCTGGGCGAGCCCTCTCGGCTGCTGCGGGGCAGGGCCTGCCCCTGCACCAGGGCCGCGGGTCGCAGCCGGGTCGAGTCCAGGCCTACGTCTGCCGCGGCCGGGTCTGCGCGGCCCCGGTCACCGGAGCCGCAGCCTTGGCGGCGCTTCTGGAGGCCCCGCCCGGGGCGGTCTGACCCCCCGGTGGCCGGGCGGTTAGACTGGCATCGGGTACGAGTCCTCGTGGGGAGGGAAGCAGGATCATCCTGAGCCGCTGGGGCCTCCCCGGAGGAGAAGCCATGAAGACGTTCGGGTTCAAGATTGATCCCCTGACCGGCGAGGACTACTACGAGGTCTACGTTCGCGGCAGGCAGCTGCTGAATGATTCGCACCTGAACAAAGGCTCGGCCTTCACCAAGGAGGAGCGCCTGAGCCTCGGTCTGGACGGCATGCTGCGCACGGGCATCGGCTCCCTCAACACCCAGGTGGACCGGGTCTACGAGGCCTACCAGCGCAAGCCGGACGACCTGGAGCGCTACATCTACTTGGCGGGCCTGCAGGACCGCAGCGAGCCACTGTTCTACCGGCTGCTGCTGGACCACCTCGAGGAGATGGTGCCCATCGTCTACACGCCCACCGTGGGTCAGGCCTGCATGCAGCTGAGCCACATCCAGCGGCGCTACCGCGGCATCTACATCACGCCGAAGAACATCGGCAACATCGACCAGATCTTCCAGGGGCTGTCCCAGCCGCAGGTGAACCTCATCGTGGTGACCGATGGTGAGCGCATCCTGGGCCTGGGTGACCTGGGCTCGGACGGCATGGGCATCTCCGTGGGTAAGGTGAGCCTCTACGTGGCCGCCGGCGGCGTGCATCCCGCCGTGTGCCTGCCCATCTGCCTGGATGTCGGCACCAACAACACCCGCCTGCTGGAGGATCCTCTCTACCTGGGCGTCCGCCGGCCCCGCCTGCGCGGCGCGGAGTACGAGGATGTAATCGAGAAGTTCATCCTGGGCGTGAAGCGGAACTTCCCGAGCGCCCTGCTGCAGTGGGAGGACTTCGCCAAGCAGACCGCCTTCAAGAATCTGGACCGCTACCGGGAGCGCATCCTGTCTTTCAATGACGACATCCAGGGCACGGGCTCCACAGCCCTGGCGGCCCTGATGACGGCCATGCGCATCAAGAAGAGCCGCTTCCAGGACGAGCGCTACGTCATCGTGGGCATGGGCCAGGCTGGCACGGGCATCGCGATGAACATCCGCGCCGCGCTGAAGCAGGAGGGTCTCTCCGACGAGGCCGCGCGCAAGCTCATCTACGCAGTCGACATGCAGGGCCTGCTGCTGGAAGGCGATCCCCTGCTGGAGGGCCCCCAGGAGCCCGTGGCCCAGCGCCGCGCCGCCGTGGATGGCTGGCAGCTGGACGACCCCTCCCACATCGGGCTGCAGGATGTGATCCGCAATGCGCATCCCTCGGTGCTCATCGGCGTCACGGCCCAGCCGGGCCTCTTCAGCGAGGCCATCCTGGTCGAGACCGCCAAGCACTCCGAGCGGCCTGTCGTCCTGGCCCTGTCCAATCCCACCCACAAGTGCGAGTGCACGCCCGAAGCCGTCTGGCAGGCCACGGATGGCAAGGGCCTGGTGGCCACGGGCAGCCCCTTCGACCCCGTGGACTGGAAGGGCCACAAGCTCCTCTCCTCCCAGTGCAACAACATGTACATCTTCCCGGGCGTGGGCCTGGGTGCTCTGGTGTGCAAGGCCTCCCGCGTGACGGACGGCATGTTCCTGGCTGGCAGCAAGGCCATCAGCGAGTTCGTGACCCCCGCCCAGGAGGAGATGGGCCTGCTGCTGCCCGATATGAAGGACATCCGGGCCGTCTCCGCCGCCGTGGCCAAGGCCGTGGGCATCGAGGCCCGCGACTCGGGACTGGGCCGCCTCATCGACGACGAGCAGCTTGAGGGCATCGTCACCCGGGCTCAGTGGGTGCCAAAGTACGCCTCCTACCGCCCGGGAACCGCTCCCCGGGACTAGCCGCCAAACATCTTTCCCGTCCCCCCTTGAGGAAGCCTTGCCGGGACCTATGCTGGGGCCGGGAAGAGGCTCTCTTTCCTCCCGCGGGGCGACCGTTCACGCCAGCCCCTTCCGGCCCGAGCACCGCGAGGCCGAGACCCTTGGGCACCCTCCGGGGTGCCCAAGTTTTTGGTACGTGAAAAGGCCCGGCATCGCCGGGCCTTTTCACGTAAGAGAAGCCTTCAGGCGGCGACGCACCGGCTCCGGTGCATCACTTCGGCCTCGAACTCGGCTTCCAGGGCCTGGACCTGGCGCAGCACGGCGAGGCCGCGGGGGGAGACGCTCATCTGGCGCTCCAGCTGGTTGAACACTTCGTGCAGGCGCTCCGCCGTGGTCCAGAAGGCCGGGTTGTGCGATCGAACGGCGGTGTCCATGTTCATGGCTGCTCCGTGTGCTTCCTGACCATGATCATCAGGCCCGATGACAATGGCTAGTGACAGGCATCACAAGAAATGTCACGAGTTACGAGAAGGTTTGTCATAGACGACGTGACAATTCAGAAAGCCCTTGAAAAACAAGACATTCAGGTCTTCGATGGCCTGGCAGGGGGCCTGGGCGGGGTCGCAACAAAGGTGCGCGTGGCCAGCAGGTGGCCGATGGCCACGGCCGCCGCATCCGCCGCGTCGGCGGCCAGAGGCTCCTTCAGGTTCAGGAGGGT
>JAAXXS010000218.1 GCA_013334395.1 Holophagaceae bacterium
TCGGCAAGCCCTGGATCTGGTGGGTGAAGCGCAACCTGGACCTGGGCCGCCTCCGGGCCGCCTGGACCAGCTTCCAGGGCGACCAGGACATCGCCGCCTTCGCGGACCTGGATCCCGAGGAGGACGGCCGCGCCCGCATCCTCACCTGCGAGGTGGCCGAGGCCGGGTCCCTCATCCTGCTGCGCGTCCGCGCCTCCCACTTCTTCCGGCGCCAGGTGCGGCGGATGGTCGGGGCCTCTGTGGCCTGCGCCCTGGGCGAGGAGGAGCCGCGGCGGATCCAGGAGGATCTGCGGAACCCCACGGATGCCGCCAACCTCTACTGGGGAGCCAAGGCCGCGCCCGCCTCGGGCCTGTTCCTGGAGACCGTGCGCTACCAGGGGGACCCTGAGCCCGGGCCGCCCCGCGCCACCCTCGTCATCCCCTGACCGGAGTCCTCATGCTTATCCGCGACGAAGCCTGGCAGCTGCTCTGCGCCTGGACACCCTCCGAGAAGCTGCGGACCCACGCCCGCTCGGTGGAGCTGGTCATGCGGGACTTCGCCGCGAGGCATGGCCAGGATGCCGAGCTCTTCGGCCTCGCGGGCCTGCTTCACGACGCGGACTACGACTCCTGGCCGGAGGAGCACCCCCGGCGCATCGTGGCCTGGCTGCGGGAGCGCCAGGAGGAGGCCCTGGCCCACGCCATCAGCGCCCACTACACCCACTGGGGCGTCTCCTACGACAGCCTGCTGGACAAGGCCCTGCTGGCCTCGGACGAGATCACCGGCTTCGTCATGGCGGTCGCCCTGGTGCGCCCCACCCGCACCGAGGGCCTGGAGCCGAAGAGCGTCAGGAAGAAGCTCAAGGACAAGGCCTTTGCCGCCGGCGTGGACCGTGCCGAAGTGGCCGAGGGCCTGTGCATGCTCATGGCCGAAGTCGGCGGCACCGAGGACGACCACCTCGCCCGCGTCATCGCCGTCCTGCACGAGCATCGCAGCGAGCTCGGGCTGTAAGGAAAAACGGCCCCCCACCAGATGTCATTCCGTCTCGGAATCGGCGCAGCCGATTCCGAGCAGATCACCGAGTCAAAAAGGAAGATCCCAGTCACTTCCCGCTGATGAAGCTCTCGCCGATGGTCTCGGCGATGCGGCGGCGGCGGAGGATGAGGGTGCGGAGGCGCTCCTGGGTGGCGAGGATGGCCCGGGTGCGGAGCTTGGCTTCGGGGTGGGTCTTCGGGCCCTCCACGGCATCCGTCAGGCGGTCCAGCTCCGTGCGGGTCTGGGCCTCGGCGGCGGCCACGCGGATGACGCGGATCTCCCGGCGGGGCGCGCCTGAGCCCCAGTTGTTCTCGGTCCAGAGGGGCTCCACCCGGGCCTCGGCCAGGGCCACGTCTCCTTGGGGCCGCCGCTCGAAGCGGACCTTCAGGGCCGCGCCGTCGCGGTTGTCGCCCTCGGCCACGGGGAAGTGATCCGCCCGGTACATGCGGTCCTGGTTGCTGATGAAGTTGCCCAGGGAGTAGGCCACCAGCCCCTTCCGGCCCTCGGCCTCCATGACTTCCACCGGCTGGAGGACATGGGGATGGTGGCCCAGCAGCAGGTCGCAGCCCGCCCCCACCAGGGCCCGGGCGATGTCCCGCTGCCGCTTCGTGGGCAGGTGCTGGTATTCGTTGCCCCAGTGGACGCTGACCACCACCACCTCGGCCCGGCCCCGGGCCTCGCGCACGGCCTGGAGCGCGGGCTCGAGGTCGAGGGGGCGCACCCAGGGCTCCGTGGCCCGCTGGTTCAGGTCCAGGTTGAAGAGGTCCGTGAAGCCCAGGAAGGCCACGCGGATGCCCTGCCGCTCGAGGACCTGCGTCGCCTCCGCCTGGGCCCGGTCCTCGCCGCTGCCCAGGGCCACCAGCCGCTCGGCCCGCAGGCGCTGCAGGGTCTCCCGCACGCCCTTGGCGCCCTGGTCGAAGGCGTGGTTGTTGGCCGTGGACAGCACCGTGAAGCCGCTGGCGCGGAGGGCCGCCGGCAGCGTGGCCGGGGCATTGAACTGGAAGGGCACGCCCGGCCGTCCCGTGGTGGGCGCGATGGGCGTCTCCAGGTTGCCGAAGGCCAGGTCCGCCCCCTGGAAGAGCGGCACCAGGTCCGCCCAGAGTGCGGGGAAGCCGCCCGGATCCTGGGTGGCGGCGGTCTTCACGTCCTCGTGCATGAGGATGTCCCCCACCGCCACGAGGCTCAGGCTTGCGGGCACCGGAGGCACCGGCCCGGGCACCTGCCGGGAGCGACAGGCGGGGCCGCCTAAGAGCAGGAGCGCCAGTGCCCCGGGGATCAGGTGCCGCATCAGACCCCGCCCTCCGGCCCGTAGTAGACCTCCATGGGCAGGGTCGGGAAACGATCCTTGAGGCGCGCGGCGATGGCGTCCAGCTCACGATGCGGCAGGGGTCGCGCCTCGGGCTCGGGGGTGGGACGCGCCACGGTGTAGAGCTGCAGGCCCTGGAGCTGGCCGCCCTGGTCCAGCAGGTGCTGCAGACGCTGAGCGTAGGCTTCCAGCTCGGCTTCGGCGGGTCCCTGCCCCTGCCAGCTCAGGAAGAGCGTCTGGATCAGGATGGGCCAGCGCCGGGCCGTGGCCAGGAGGTTGTCGAGGATGCGCTCGAAGGGGACCTGGCTGCGGCAGATCTCGCGGTAGTAGGCCTCGGTGCCCGCGTCCAGCTTGGCCCAGATCTCGCCCTGGTGCGCCATGAGCAGCTCCAGCCCCCGGACCACCTCAGGCGCCTGGAGGCGGCTGGAGTCCGTGATCAGCACCAGCTTCACGTCATCGAGGCCCCGCTGGACCTTGAGCCGGGCGACGCGGCCGATCACCTCGGCAAACTCCCGCGCGGTGGTGGGCTCGCCGTCGCCGCTGAAGGCGATGTCATTGAGGCGCCGCTGCGCCGGGGCGGCGGAGTCGAAGGGGGGAACCTGGTAGAGCTCTCCGCTGGCCGCGAGGTCCAGCAGCAGGCTCAGCTCGCGCTCCAGCTGGGTCAGGTCCAGGTCCCGGCGCCGGGCCGGGGTCTGGTGGTCCACCTCGCAGTAGACGCAGTCGAAGTTGCAGACCTTGTCGGGGTTCAGGTTCACGCCCAGGCTGAGACCACGGCTGCGCCGCGAGATCACCGGGTAGCAGTAATCGAAGTCCCGCCAGATGCGCCGGTGATCCAGGTGGGCCTTGATGAGTTCCGTCATGGCACCAGGATAGCCCGACCGAGGAATCTTCCTGATCGACTGGTGAAGACAAAACAGGCGGCCCGAACCGGGCCGCCTGTTTGGTACCTTGCTAAAAGGATTAGCCCTTGAGCCGCTCAGCCAGCGCCTTGCCCATGTCGGCGGGGCTCTGCACCACGGTGATGCCCGCGGCGGTGAGGGCCTTCATCTTCTCGGCGGCGGTACCCTTGCCCCCGGAGATGATGGCGCCCGCGTGGCCCATGCGGCGGCCCGGAGGGGCCGTCTGGCCAGCGATGAAGGCCACCACGGGCTTCGTGACGTACTGCTTCACGAACTCCGCAGCCTCTTCCTCGGCGCTGCCGCCGATCTCGCCGATCATGATGATGGCGTGGGTCTCAGGATCATCCTGGAACATGCGCAGGGTGTCGATGTGGCTGGTGCCGTTGACGGGATCGCCGCCGATGCCGATGCAGGTGCTCTGGCCGATGCCCAGGGCGGTGAGCTGGCCCACGGCCTCATAGGTGAGGGTGCCGGAGCGGCTGACCACGCCGACGTTGCCCTTGAGGTGGATCCGGCCGGGCATGATGCCGATCTTGGCAATGCCGGGGCTGATGATGCCGGGGCAGTTGGGCCCGATGAGCCGGCTGTTGGGGTAGTCGGCCAGGACGCGCTTGACCTTGACCATGTCGAGGACGGGGATGCCCTCGGTGATGCAGACGATGAGCTCGATGCCCGCTTCCAGGGCCTCGAGGATGCCGTCTGCGGCGCCGCCGGGGGGCACGAAGATCATGGTGGCGTTGGCGCCGGTCTTGGCAACGGCGTCCTTGACGGTGTTGAAGACGGGGAAGCCGTCCACCTCGGTGCCGCCCTTGCCGGGGGTCACGCCGCCGACCACGTTGGTGCCGTAGTCCCGGCAGCCCTTGGCATGGAAGAGCCCTTCGCGGCCCGTGATGCCCTGGACGATGAGTTTGGTGTGGTTGCCCACGAGAACAGCCATGTCATACCTCGCAAAATGGATTCAGTCGGGTTCCGTGGAGG
>JAAXXS010000219.1 GCA_013334395.1 Holophagaceae bacterium
GACGCCCCCGCCTGCTGCTGCTGGACGACGCCCTCTCCGCCGTGGACGCCGAGACCGAGAGCCGGATCCTCGAGAACCTGCGCGGCTTCCTCGGGAAATCCACCCTGGTGATCGCCACCCACCGCGTGTTCGTGGCCGAGACCTGCGCCCGGGTGCTGGTGCTGGAGGAGGGCTGCGCCATCCAGCTGGGCACGCCGGAAGCCCTGGCCACCCAGCCGGGACTGTTCGCCCGGCTGCGGAAGCTGCAGAGCCTCGAGCGGGAGCTGGTGCGGGGGGCCTGACCCGAGGTGCTCTAAACTCATCAGAAGATCGGCTGATCCGATAGGATTGGCGCAGGATCTCCTCCGTGTGCCCCATGTCTGAACCGGTCCAGAACCCCAGGTCTCCTGCTCGGCAGGAGTGGGATCCGTTGCTGGAGGCGCTGCCCCAGGGGGTTGTGCTCCTGGATGGCGCTGGCCGGGTGATCGAGGCCAACGGCGTGGCCCAGCGCCTGCTTCGGCAGGACCGGAGCGGCCTCCTAAGCCAGAGCCTGTTCCGGCAGGACTGCCGCCTGCTGGCCCCAGGGGGGACAGCCCTGGCCCCGGAGGACTTTCCCGGCACCCAGAGTCTGGGTCGGGGCGTCCCGGTGGAGCGGGCCATGGTCGGGCTGGGCTGGGAGGATGGGGTCCATGCCTGGCTGGAGTATTCGACGACGCCCCTGGCCGAGGGCGGCTTGTTGATGACCTTCGAGGATCGCACCGAGGCCTACTATGCCCAGGCCATCCTGGCGGCCCGGACCCGCATCGGGGATCTGGCCGCCACGGCCACGCTGGAGGCCATCCTGCGGGCCACCCTGGACGAGGCCGAGCTCCTGACGGGCAGCTGCATCGGCTTCTACCACTTCATGGACCAGGACCAGGGGACCCTCACCCTCCAGGCCTGGAGCACGCGCACGGGCCGGGACTTCTGCAAGGCGGAGGGGCATGGCCTCCACTACCCGGTGAGTCAGGCCGGGGTCTGGGTGGATGCGGTCCGACAGGGGGTGCCGGTCATCCACAACGACTACCCCAGCCTCCCCCACCGCAAGGGCCTGCCGGCGGGCCACGCGCATGTGCTGCGAGAGCTGGTGGTGCCCGTGCTGCGCGGGGGGCGCATCGTCGCTCTGCTGGGGGTGGGCAACAAGCCGGACCCCTACGGCCCGCGCGATGTGGAGACGGTCCAGCAGTTCGCGGACGTGGCCTGGGAGGTCGCAGAGAAGAAGCGCACGGAGCTGGCGCTCCTGGGCAGCGAAGCCCGCTACCGCGCCCTGTTCGACCACGCCCCCATCGGCATCTCCGAGGAGGACTTCTCCGACCTCAAGCAGGCCCTCGACCGCCTGCGCGACACGCATGGCAGCGACCTGCGTCCCTATCTGGAGGCCCACCCAGAGCAGGTGGCGGCGCTGGCGGGCCTGGTCCGCATCCTGGCGGTCAACCAGGCCAGCGCCCAGGCCCTGGGCATCCCGTTGCGGGAGGAGGGGGCCCCCGGCCTGCCGAGTTTTTTCACCCCCGAGTCCCTGGCGCTGTTCCGGGAGGAGGTCCTGACCCTGGCGGCAGGCGGCGGCTTCTTCCGGGGCGAAGTGCCGCTCACGGACCTTGAGGGCAGGCCCCTGGTGCTGGATACCAGCGTGCAGATCCAGCCGGGCTCCGAGGACACCTGGGCCCGGGTGCTCGTGTCCTTCGTGGACATCACCAAGCGCAAGCATGCGGAGGAGGCGCTCTTCACCAGCCAGGCCCAGCACCTCAGCATGCTCCGCACGGCCATGGACGCGGTCTGGCTAATGGACGCCCAGGGCCGGATCCTGGAGGTCAACGATGCCGCCTGCTTCATGCTGGGCTACGGCCGGGAGGAGCTCCTGGGCAAGGCTCCGAGTGATCTGGAGGCGGTGGAAAGCCAGGCGGAAACCCGGGCCCACTTCGAGCTGATTCTGCAGAGGGGCTGGGACATCTTCGAGTCCGTCCACCGGCGGAGGGATGGCACGACCCTGCCCGTGGAAGTGTCCGCCACCCATCTGCCGGACACAGGACAGTTCGTGGCCTATATCCGGGACATGACCGCGCGGAAGGGGGCCGAGGAGGCCCTGCGCAGCAGCGAGGAAGCCCAACGGCAGGTGGCCCTGCGCGACGAGGCGATCCTCTCGAACCTGAGCGAGGGCCTGGTGCTCTACGACCCCGAGGGGGGGGTCCTCCTGGCGAACCGCTCCACGAGCAAGATCTGGGAGCGGTGGGGCCTGGCCCCTCCCGCCAACCAGGCCGGGACCCTGGCCATGGTCGAATGGCTCCGCTCCGGAGACCGCGATCTGCCCATGTCGGAACGACCCTCCGCACGGGTGCTGCGCGGCGAACACTTCACGGAATACGAAGTGTCCATGAAGGTGAAGGGCGCCGACGCGCCGTTCCACGGCTCCTACAGTGGGGTGCCCTTCTACGACGACCGGGGCAAGCTGCTCTATGGCATTGTCACCTTCCGGGACATCTCCGACCGGAAGCGGCTCGAGCTTGAGCGGCTGGAGCTGGAGCACCAGTTCCAGCGGGCCCAGAAGATGGAGAGTCTCGGCAGCCTCGCCGGCGGCGTGGCCCACGACATGAACAACGTGCTGGGGGCCATCATGGCCCTGTCCTCCATCCAGGAGACCCTGGCGCCCCAGGGCTCCTCCCTGCAGCGCAGCATGGAGACCATCAGCAAGGCCTGCCTCCGGGGCCGGACCCTGGTGCAGGGCCTGCTGGGCTTCGCCCGGCAGGGCATCACCGAGGAGCGCCTGCTCAACCTGAACGAGGTCGTGCGGGAGCAGACCGCCCTGCTGGAGCACACCACCCTGCAGAGGGTCCGCCTCGAGATGGAACTCGACCCGGCCCTGGCCCCGGTCCTGGGGGATCCCGCCGCCCTGGGCCACGCCCTCATGAACCTCTGCGTCAACGCGGTGGATGCCATGCCCGAGGGCGGCACCCTCGCGCTGCGGACCCGGAACGCTGGGCCCACCCTGGTGGAGCTGGAGATCCAGGACTCGGGCAAGGGGATGCCGCCGGAGGTGCTGGCCAAGGCCATGGACCCGTTCTTCACCACCAAGCCCCAGGGCAAGGGCACCGGGCTGGGGCTGTCGATCGTCTACGGCACCGTGAAGTCCCATCGGGGTCGCCTGGACCTCCACAGCACCGAGGGGGTGGGCACCCGCATCACCATCCAGCTGCCGGCCGCGGCGCGGGAGCTCGGCCCGGGCCCGCTGGTTGCGCCGCCCACCCCCAACTCCCGGCCGCTGCGGGTGCTGGTGGTGGATGATGACGATCTGCTGCAGATGAGCCTGTGCACCTTGCTGGAGACCCTGGGGCACGCGCCGGAGGCCGTCGATTCAGGCGAGGCGGCCCTGGCGCTGCTGGAGACCGGGGCACCCTTCGACCTGGTGATCCTGGACCTGAACATGCCGGGCCTGGGGGGGGCGGGAACGCTGCCCCTGCTGCGCCTGCTGCGGACGGAGCTGCCGGTGGTCCTGGCCACGGGCCGCGCCACCCAGCAGGCCGCTGAGCTGGCCGCGGGCACCCCTGCGGTCAGCATCCTGGCGAAGCCCTTCTCCCTGGAGGAGCTGAAGGGACATCTGGCTGTGACGCTGCGGCGCAAGGACGCCTGATCAGGCGCCGTCGCGGAAGGTCACCTTGTTGATCTCGGCGAAGGTGGTGAGGCCCAGCCGCACCTTCTCGAGGGCGCTGTCCCGAAGGAACTGCATGCCCCCGCGCCGGGCGGCGGCCTTCACCTCGCGGACCGGGGCGCGCTGGATGAGCAGCTCGCGGAGCTCGTCGTTGAGGCCCATGAACTCGATGATGGCCTGGCGGCCGCGGAAGCCCGTGCCATGGCAGTCCACACAGCCCACGCGGTCGAAGAGCTTGGCGCCGCTCAGCCAGGCCGCGTCGACATCGTTCTCCTCCAGCTCCTGGGCCGTCGGCGGGGCGGCGGGGCGCTTGCACTTGGGACAGAGGACCCGGATGAGCCGCTGGGCCAGGATGCAGTTCAGGGAGGAGACGAAGTTGTAGACCTCGACGCCCATGTGCTGGAAGCGGCCCAGCACGTCCAGGACGTTGTTGGCATGGACCGTCGTGAACACCAGATGGCCCGTCAGCGCGGACTGGATGGCGATCTGGGCGGTCTCGGGATCGCGGATTTCACCCACCAGGATCTTGTC
>JAAXXS010000220.1 GCA_013334395.1 Holophagaceae bacterium
ACTCCTGGCTCTTCCTCCAGGGGCTGGAGACGCTGCCCCTGCGCATCGTCCGCCACAGCGAGAACGCCCTGGCCGTGGCCAAGTTCCTGCAGAAGCACCCGAAGGTGTCCTGGGTGCGCTACCCGGGTCTGCCCGAGGATCCCAGCCACCCCCTCGCCAGCAAGTACCTGAAGAAGGGCTTCGGCGGCGTGGTGGTCTTCGGCATCAAGGGCGGGAAGGACGCGGCGGTGAAGCTCATCGACGGCATCACCCTGTTCTCGCACCTGGCCAACGTGGGCGACGCCAAGAGCCTCATCCTGCACCCCGCCAGCACCTCCCACTCCCAGCTCACCGAAGCCCAGCAGCGGGCCAGCGGCCTCACGCCAGACCTGGTGCGCCTCTCCATCGGCATCGAGCACATCGACGACTTGGTCGAAGCCCTGGAGGACGGCCTCGCCAACGCCTGAGAGCGCGCGACCCGGAACCCGAATGACAGAGTCCTGCCCCATCTCCTCCGAGCTTGTGGATGATCGGGCCACGCGCATCGGCGCGGGCCTGATCATCGCACTAACGCTGGCCAGCCTGGGGCTCGGGCGGGTCTGGCTCCCGCTGCTGCTGGCCGCCGACTTCGGCCTCCGCAGCCGCGGCTGGAACCGTTGGAGCCCCGTGGCCCAGGCCGCGCAGGCCCTGAGGGCGGCGGCGGGACTTTCGCCCAGGCCCGTCAATGCCGGGCCCAAGCGCTTCGCGGCGCTGGTGGGGGCCGCCTTCAACCTTGGCATCGCGCTCGCGCTGCACTTCCAGCAGCCCAGGCTGGTGCTGGCCCTCGCCGCCGTGCTGATCCTGTGCGCGGCGCTGGAGGCCTGCCTGGGCTTCTGTGTGGGCTGCAAGGTCTACAGCCTCCTCAAGGCCACCTTCCCCGCCCGCGCCGTTTCCCTGGAGCACCCATGAGCAGCGAATCCCTCCGTCTCTGGCGCAAGCAGTCGGCCTCGGAGGATTTCTCCAACCTAGTGGCCGCCATCGTGGCCAGCGACCTGGCGGAGCCCCGGACGCGGCACATCGACGCGGGCTCGCTGCCCAGCCGGGACGCGGTGATCGACCTCGTCAAAAAGCTGCGGGAGCTGCTGTTCCCGGGCTACTTCGGCAAGCAGAACCTGTCCACTCAGACCCTGGAATACTACGTGGGCGAGCTGCTGGGGGACATCCGGACCCGGCTCTTCGAGCAGGTGCAGAACGTCCTCCGCCACCAGGCCTCCCGCCACGGCAGCCCGACCCAGGACTTCGAGCAGGCCGCAGAGGACATCGTCCACGCCTTCATGGAGGCCATCCCCCGGCTGCGCGCCATCCTGGCCACGGACGTGCAGGCGGCCTTCGACGGGGATCCCGCCGCCGTGGATATGGACGAAGTGATCTTCTCCTACCCAGGCATCTTCGCCCTCACGGTCCACCGCATCGCCCATGAGCTGAACCACCTGGGAGTGCCCCTCATCCCCCGCATCATGAGCGAGTACGCCCACGCCCTCACGGGCATCGACATCCACCCGGGCGCGACCATCGGCGCCTACTTCTTCATCGACCACGGCACCGGCGTGGTCATCGGCGAGACCACCCACATCGGCGAGCACGTGAAGGTCTACCAGGGCGTGACGCTGGGGGCCCTCTCCACCCGGGGCGGCCAGTCCCTCAAGGGCGTGAAGCGCCACCCCACCCTGAAGGACCGCGTCACGGTCTATTCAGGAGCCTCGATCCTGGGCGGCGAGACCGTCATCTGGGAGGAGGCCGTCATCAGCAGCAACGTGTTCGTCACCCAATCCGTGCCGCCGCAGACCCGCGTGACGGTCAAGAACCCCGAGCTGCAGTACCGCAACCACCTGCCCCAGGAGTTCAAGCAGGACGTGCCCAGCGACTGGGTGATCTGACTTGCGGCGACTCTGATAAAAAACATTTCAAGCCGCTGACATGTGATCAATTTATTTGTCACCTCGCGGAGCCTCCGTGAAAAAATGGAGCCCACTACGCGAGGGAGCTGCGCCCATGGGTCGAGAGATTTTCTTCAACGGGGGCTTCCACCAGGAGACGGAGAAGCTCCTGAGCATCCAGGACCGGGGGCTCTGCTTCGCGGACGGCCTGTTCGAGGTCATCCGCTGCGTGGACGGCAAGTTCCTGCTCTTCGGGAAGCACCTCCGGCGCATGCGCGAGAGCGCGGCCTTCCTCGGCATGGACTTCCCCTACACTGCCGAGGAGCTGCTCGAGGCCTGCCGCGAGCTGTCGCGCCGCAACGACATCCAGGACGGCGAGCTCTACCTGGAGATCACGCGCGGCGAGGCGCCCCGCTACCACCCCTTCCCCGAGGGCGTGCGGCCCAACTTCTTCATCGTCCTCATCCCCCTCCGGAAGATGCCCGAGGGCTGCTGGTCTGTGGGCATCAAGACTGTCACCTTCCAGGACATCCGCTGGGGCTACTGCCACCTCAAGTCCATCAACCTGCTGCCCAACGTCCTTGGCAAGCAGTTCGCGAAGGAGAAGGGCGCCTTCGAGGCCCTCTTCACCCGCGATGACGACCGGGGCCGCTACCTGACCGAAGGCCCCAGCTCCACGATCTTCTGCATCCGGGACAACGTCCTGATCACCCCGGAGCTGGACAACATCCTGCCGGGCACCACCCGCGCGTGCGTGATGGGGCTGGCCCGCGCGGATGGCCTGGAGGTGCGCGAGCAGCGCCTGTACCTCCAGGACTTCCTCACGGCGGACGAGGCCTTCATCTCCAGCACCGTCTCCGAGGTGATGCCCGTGGTGGAGGTCGATGGCGCCGTCGTCGGAGGCGGGCGCCTGGGTCCGGTCACGGCCCGCCTCCAGGACCTGTACCGGGAGTTCAAGAAGGACCACCTGGAGTAGGCGCCCCATGCTGCCCCGCCCTGCCACCTCTCGACGCCGACCCGCGGCCGCGCTGCTGCTGGCGGCGGGTCTGGCCCTGCCCCTCTGCGGTCAGGCGGCCACCCCGCCGAGCGCTCCGCAGGACCTGCTCCGGGCCCTGGCGGACCCCGACCCCCGGCGGCGCGAGGAAGCCCTGGCCCGTCTGGACACCCTCGGCCCTGGGACCCCGGCGGCAGTCCAGGCCCTGGTGGCGGCCCTGGGCGACGAGGACCTCTACCTGCGGGGAGCGGCCGCCCTGGCCCTCGGGCGGATCGGCGCACCCGCCGTCCCGGCCCTGACGCAGGCCCTCCAGGACCCCCACAGCGACGTCCGCTGGTCCGCGGCCATCGCGCTCGGCCGAGTCGGTTCCCCGGCCCTGGCAGCCCTGCCAGCCCTCACCAAGGCCCTGGCGGATGCCAGTGACCACGTCCGCCAGGCAGCCGCCGTGGCCCTGGGCGGCCTCGGCCCGTCCGCCCGGTCGGCGGCACCCGAGCTGACCCGTCGGCTCAGCGACAAGGACGAAACCGTGCGGGCGGCGGCGGCC
Source organism: Holophagaceae bacterium (assembly GCA_013334395.1). Lineage (GTDB taxonomy): Bacteria > Acidobacteriota > Holophagae > Holophagales > Holophagaceae > Geothrix. The sequence goes on from JAAXXS010000220.1 coordinate 3,434, forward strand.
CTGGCACTGCGGCAGGTGGACCCGGCGGGACGGGCCAGCCAGCTCACGCCGAAGGCCCTGGCGGCCACCCTGGACCAACTGGTCCCCGCGCTGATGGCCGAGCTGCGCGTGCCCGGCGTGGCCATCGCGCTGATCCAGGACCGGCGCCTGGTCTGGTCCAGGGGCTACGGCGTCCGCAGCGCTCAGACCCGGGAGCCGGTCACCCCGGGCACCGTCTTCGAGGCCGCGTCCATGAGCAAGCCCATCTTCGGCCTGCTGGCGCTGCAGCTGGTGGAGCGGGGCCGCCTCGACCTGGACCGGCCACTGGACGCTTACGCCCAGGAGCAGCTCCTCCCCGAGCAGCCCGAGCGCCGCCGGGTGACCGCCCGCATGGCCCTCTCCCACACCTCCGGCTTCCCCAACTGGCGGCCGGGCGGCGAAGAAAGGGAGGGGCCGATCCCGCTCCGGTTCACGCCGGGCTCGCGGTTCAGCTACTCCGGCGAGGGGATCTTCTACCTGCAGCGGGTGCTCGAGCGGGTCACGGGCCAGCCCCTGGATGCCTGGGCCACCCGGGACCTCTTCGCGCCCCTGGGGCTCACGGCCACGGGCTTCGCCTGGACCCCGGCCCTGGGCACCCGCCAGGCCAGCGGCCACCGCGACGACGGGACCGTGCTGACCACCTCGAAGTATCAGCACCCCAATGCGGCCTACTCCCTCTACACCTCCGCCGAGGACTACGCCCGCCTGCTGCTCGAGGTGAT
>JAAXXS010000041.1 GCA_013334395.1 Holophagaceae bacterium
TTGTAGCGGCCTGGCGCCAGGGCCGAGAAACGATAGGCACCGTTGGCGGCACTGACCGTGGCCCTCTCCCCGCCGATCATGGCGTCGGAGCTGATGCGGACCTTGGCGCCGGCCACGGGATTGCCCGCGGCATCGCGAATGACACCGGCCAGCGCGGCGGTGGTGCTGGTCTGGGCGACCAGTGCCGCCGGGGCTGCCACGAGGGCCAGAACGAGTGCACTGAGCCAGGGACTGCTCGTATTTCGAGTCATCGCTCCTCCAGGGGTAAAGGGTGGGTGACAAAAAAGTAAAGCTTTTGGGATTATCGAGTCAAGTTTATTTTCATCCGTTCCATGACGTAGCTGCCCCGCTGGGGCGGGGCGCTTCTTGCCTGGTCCGGGCTCGTCAGGGCTTGGCGAATTTCTTGTGTGCCACCCGCTCGACCTCGCGCAGCTTGCTGAGGGTCTGCTGGGGGGTCTGGCTGGCGATAGAGGTGGCGATGGCGTGGGCCAGGACGCCGAAGGCCGTGACGCTGTGCGAGAACAGCAGGTTCTCCCCGGGGATGGGCAGGGCCAGGGTGGCGGACTTGGCCAGGGGGGAGTTCAGGCTGTCCGTGAAGGCCAGCACGGGGATGCCCCGCTTCCGGGCATAGGCGGCGGCGTCCAGGGTCTCCTGGGTGTAGGGCGTGATGCTGATGGCCACGAGGAGGTCCTTGGTGTCCAGCAGGCCCACCTGGGTGGCGAAGTCCGCGGGGTTGCCCTCCATGACCGGCAGGCCCGTGTTGATGAGCAGGTAGGCGAACTGGCGCGCCATCAGGGCCGACACGCCGTCCCCGATGATCAGGCGGATCCGGCTGTCCCGCACCTGCTTCACCACACGCTGCAGCAGGCTCTCATCCACGGCCTGCACCAGGGTCTCGAGGTTGCGGAGGTCCCGGCGGACCACCTCCAGCAGCGTGGCGGAGGCCTGCATGGGCGCCTGCAGGAGCTGCTCGCCGCGCCCGTAGTGCTTCTTGGCGGCGCCGACCAGGGCCTTCCGCATCTCCAGGTAGCCGGAGTAGTCCAGCTTCTTGGCGAAGCGGACCACGGTGGCCACGCAGGTCTGGGACTTTGCCGCCAGGTCCTCCACGCCCCAGAGGGCGGCCTCATTCATGTTGGCGATGAGGCAGTCCGCGATCTGCCGCTGGCTGGGCGAGAGGCCACGGGCGCTGTGGATCCGGTTCAGCAGGGGGGTCTTGGGGGCTGACATGGGGCCAAGGATAGCCTGTTCAGAACGAAACCTGGAGGCGGTCCGCCCCGGTGAAGGCGGCGAGGCGCTCCAGCGCTGCTTCCAGGCTGCGGCGGCGGACCTGGGTGACCTTGACCCCGGCCTCCCACCAGAGGCCCCGGATCTCCAGCAGGCCCTGGTCCCGGTGCAGCTTGGGGTCCAGGCGCCCCACGAGGCGATCGCCCTCGAGCAGCGGCAGCACGAAGTAGCCGAACCGCCGCTTCGCCTCGGGCACGAAGGCCTCGAAGCGGTAGTCGAAGCCGAAGCGGCGCAGAGCCCGGCTCCGGTCCCGCAGGACGGGGTCAAAGGGGCAGAGCAGGCGGAGGCCCTGCGGCGGCTCCGGGAGCCTGGCCAGGCGGGGTTCCCAGTCCGCCAGGGCGAAGGCGGGCTGGCGCGCGCCGGTGGCATCCTCCACCTGCACGGGGACGAGGCGGCCGCTCTGGGCCTCCACGGCGCACCAGGCCCGGGCGGCGGGCGCCTCCACGGCGCACCAGAAATCCGCCAGTTCCTTCGGGGTGAAGACCTGAAGCCGCTCGGCGGCGGTGGCACAGGCCCAGTCCAGGTGGTCCTCCGGGGCCGGGCAGGGCAGGGCGTGGGCTTCCGGGAGCACCCGCTCGGTCAAGTCGTAGACCTTCTGGAAGCCCTCGCGCCGGGGGACCATCAGCTCGCCGCTGCGCCAGAGGAAGTCCAGGGCGGCCTTCTGGGGCTTCCAACCCCACCAGGGACCCCGCTTCTCCGGGTGCTCGAAGTCCGAGGACTTGAGCGGTCCTTCCGCCGCGATGCGGGCCTTCACGGACTGCACCACCCGGGCACCCTCGGTGCCGCGGAAGTGATGCTGCCACCAGGCGTGCGCCTGCAGCCGGGCACGGTCCCGGTCGAAGCGGGGCTTCCAGTGGGGGAACCAGGCCGTGGGGACGAGCGAGGCGTCATGGGTCCAGTGCTCGAAGAGGGTCTTCTTCTCCTCGGCCAGGCGGCGCAGCTGCTCGGGCCGGTAGCCGTCCAGGCGGCTGAAGAGCGTCAGGTCGTGGGCCCGCGCCACCACGTTGATGGTGTCCACCTGCACGAAACCGAGGCGCTCGACGAGGGACTGCAGTGTGGTGACGGTGGCGCGCCGGGCCGGATCCTGCAGCAGCCCCTGGGCGCCCAGGAAGAGGCGCCGGGCGTCGGCGGCCGAGAGGGTCGGAAGCGCGTGGGGCACGGAGGTCAGATGCGTGCCGCCAGCTCGGCACCCTGGCGGATGGCCCGCTGGGCGTCGAGCTCGCCGGCCTTCTCGGCGCCGCCGATCAGGTGGACGCGGCAGCTCTTCGTGGCCAGATGCACGGCCAGCTCCCGCTCCGAGTCCTGGCCCGCGCAGAGGATGATGCTGTCCACGGCCAGGCACCGCGAGCCCGCGTCCTTGCCGTCCCGGATCCACAGGCCCTCGTCGTCGATGCGCTCGTAGTGGACGCCGCCCTGCATCTTCACCTTCAGGGCCTTGAGGGTCGCGCGGTGGATCCAGCCGGTGGTCTTGCCCAGGTCCGCGCCCATGCGGTCCGTCTTGCGCTGGAGCAGGTAGACCGTGCGGGCAGGCAGGGGGGGCTGGTGCGCGGGCAGCAGGCCGCCCTGATGGACATGCTCGCTGTCCACGCCCCACTCGCGCAGGAAGGACGCCACCTGGGGTGCGGACGGTGGCTGGGCCAGGAACTCCGCCACGTCGAAGCCGATGCCCCCGGCGCCGATGATGGCGACGGTGGCGCCCGCGACCTTCCGGCCCGAGAGCAGCTCGGCGTAGGTGATCACCTTGGGATGGTCCACGCCCGGGATGTCCGGCCGACGGGCCCGGACGCCCGTGGCGAGGATCACGTCATCGAAGTCCAGCAGCATCTCGGCGTTGGCCCGCAGGCCTAGGCGCAGGGAGACGCCGGCGGCCGTCAGGCGCCGCCCGAAGTAGCGGAGGGTCTCGTGGAACTCCTCCTTGCCCGGCACCTGCTTGGCCAGGTTCAGCTGCCCGCCCAGCTCGGCCTCGGCCTCGAAGAGGGTGACGAGGTGGCCCCGCTCTGCGGCGTGGCAGGCGAAGCTCAGGCCGGCGGCGCCGCCGCCCACCACCGCCAGACGCCTGGGCACCAGGGTGGGGTCGAAGACCAGCTCCGTCTCGTAGCAGGCCCGGGGGTTCACCAGGCAGGTGGCCCGCTGCTGCTTGAAGACATGGTCGAGGCAGGCCTGGTTGCACGCGATGCAGGTGTTGATGTCCAGGGCGCGGCCCTCGGCGGCCTTCTTGACGAAGTCCGGGTCCGCCAGGAGGGGCCGGGCCATGCTCACCATCTGCGCGTCGCCAGAGGCCAGGATCTCCTCGGCCACCTCGGGGGTGTTGATGCGGTTGGTGGCGATGAGGGGAATGCCCACGGAGCCCTGCAGCTTCCGGGTCACCCAGGCGTAGGCGCCCCGGGGCACCATGGCGCCGATGGTGGGCACCCGGGCCTCGTGCCAGCCGATGCCCGTGTTCAGGAGCGTCGCGCCGGCGGCCTCCACAGCTTGCGCCAGGGCGACGACCTCCTCCCAGGTGCTGCCATCGGGCACCAGGTCCAGCATGGAGAGCCGGAAGATGATGATGAAGGAGGGGCCCACGGCCGCCCGGACGGCCTTGACCACCTCCACCGGGAAGCGCATGCGGTTTTCGTAGGAGCCGCCCCAGGTGTCCGTGCGCCGGTTGGTGCGCGCCGCGATGAACTCGTTGATGAGGTAGCCCTCGCTGCCCATGATCTCGACGCCGTCGTAGCCCGCCTGCTTGGCCAGGCTGGCGCAGTGGGCGTAGGCGCGGATGGTGGACCGGATGCCGCGCTCGCTCAGGGCCCGGGGCTTGAAGGGGGTGATGGGGCTCTTCACGGCCGAGGGCGCGACGCTGAAGGGGTGGTAACTGTAGCGTCCGCCGTGGAGGATCTGCAGGGCGATCTTCCCGTCCGCCGCGTGGACCGCATCCGTCACCAGGCGGTGCTTGGCGAGCTGCCAGGGCCAGGAGAGCTGGGCTCCGAAGGGGGTCAGGCGGCCCCGCAGGTTCGGCGCGATGCCGCCCGTGACCATGAGACCCACGCCGCCTCGGGCCCGCTCCGCATAGAAGGCCGCCATCTTGGCGAACCCGTCCCGCGCCTCCTCGAGGTTGGTGTGCATGGACCCCATCAGCACTCGGTTCTTGAGGGTGGTGAAACCGAGGTCGAGGGGGGCCAGCAGGCTCGGGTAGGGCATGGGGGCTCCTGGGCTTTCCGGCCAGTGTAGGGCCGGCGGACAAAGGAAGGGATCCGGTGGCTTGGCCCTTGAGGCGTGGGTCTGCCCAAGGATTTTAGTAGTCTATTTGTATTCAATATAACTTTAATTTTTTCTATAGTAATAAATAATGTAATGACAATAATATCGGAAAAAGCACTTTTTGATGCATTGAGGTGGTGCGAATATTGAAATGGTGGTTAGGTATGTAGTTAAAATAACAATTGATTCATGTTAGAAATTATTATATTTACCTACAATATCAAGTATTTCCCAGTGGCAGCCGAATATTTTGAAGCTAACACCTTTGATGTCTTAAAATCCATATTGTGTCCCTCGTCACAGCTGTCCTGAAGGTAAATCGGATTCATTGAAATCTGACCTTAAGATCCTTTAGGATGATCTGCACCCTTCATCCCGGACCATGGTTCGACACCTCTGCCCCTCTAAGGAACCTTCCATGGAACTGACCTGGATCTCGATCGCAGCCAGCCTCGCGATGGGTTCGGGAGCCGCTTTCCTCTTCATCTATGCGGTCAAGCGGGACTGGATGCGCAACATCGAAGACGCGAAATACCAGGTTTTCTGGACTGATGAGCAGGACAAACCACGGGTGAAGCCCACTCAGGAGACGGCCGATGGCAGTCAATCTAAAGCGAAGTAGCGGGGAGGATTCCGACGGGGGCAAGACCTCCCGCCGGCGGATGCTCGGTTGGCTGACCGGCGCAGGCCTGGCCGGGTCAGCGGGTCTCAGCGCCGTGTCCAACTTCGTCTTCATCAAGCCGCGGGCCACCTACGGTCAGCCCCAGCGCTTCAGCGTGGGCAAGCCCGAGGACTTCCCCTCGGGCACCCGGGCCATCCTCCCGGCGCGGGGCATCTGCATCGTCCGCGAGGGCGCGAAGCTGGCGGCCATCTCGATCATCTGCACCCACCTGGGCTGCACCGTGGGCGCGGCGGACACGGGCTTTGCCTGCCCCTGCCACGGCTCCCGCTTCGACCAGGATGGCAACGTCACCGGCGGTCCTGCCCCCCGCCCCCTGCCCTGGTTCCAGGTCACCCTCGCCCCCAACGGCGAGATCGAAGTGGACAAAGACATTGAAATCGTTCCTGGGAGCTACCTGAGCCTATGAGCCCCGCCACCCCACCCAAAGCCTCTTTCCTCACCGCGCTGACGGACCTTCCGAAGAACGTCTGGAAGTCCATCTTCCGCAATCCCCTCCCGTCCAACGATTTGGAGCGGTCCTCGACCAGCTTCACGAACTTCTTCCTGCACATCCACCCGGTGAAGGTGCACAAGAACTCGCTGCGGCCGGCCTATACCTTGGGCCTCGGTCTCATCTCGTTCTTCCTGTTCGTGATCCTGATCGTGACGGGCATCCTGCTGATGTTCTACTACGTGCCCTCCACGACCCAGGCCTATGACCGCATGCTCGACCTCCGCGGCTCGGTGGCCTTCGGCACCCTGCTGCGCAACATGCACCGCTGGGGCGCCCACGGCATGGTCGCCGTGGTCTTCATGCACCTGTGCCGGGTGTTCTTCACGGGCTCCTACAAGAAGCCCCGCGAGTTCAACTGGGTGGTGGGCGTCATCCTCTTCCTGCTGACCCTGTTCATGAGCTTCACGGGCTACCTGCTGCCCTGGGACCAGCTGGCCTTCTGGGCCATCACCGTCGGCACCGCCATCGCCGGCTACGCCCCGGTCATCGGCAAGGACATCCAGTTCCTCCTGATGGGCGGCACCAGCGTGGGCCAGGAGGCGCTGCTGCGCTTCTACGTGCTCCACGTCGCCGTGCTGCCTGCAGTCCTCACCCTCGCCATCGCCATCCACTTCTGGCGCATCCGCAAGGACGGTGGCCTCTCCCGCGCCGAGGACGCCGATCCGGTCGTCTCGCTGGAAGCGGCCCCGGTGGAGAAGGCCTCCGTGCTGGAGCCCAAGAAGACCTACGGCTTCCAGGGCCTGGTTCGCGGCCCCCTGCCCAAGGTCGGCCAGATCCCGGACAACACCGTCTACTCCTGGCCCAACCTCTTCCTGGCCGAGCTCTTCACCTTCGTGGTCACCCTCTCGGCGATCCTGGTGCTCTCGCTGCTCTTCAACGCACCCCTGGAAGAACCGGTCAACGCCCTGCATCCCCCCAATCCCGCCAAGGCGCCCTGGTACTTCCTGGGCCTGCAGGAGATGGTCAGCTACTCGGCCTTCTGGGGCGGCATCGGGGTGCCCGGCATCTTCGTGCTGCTGCTGCTGGGAACGCCCTACATGGACCGCTCCACCAAGGGTGTGGGCAAGTGGTTCTCCCGGGACCGGCTCCTCGCGAACACGATCTTCATCACCTTCGTGGTGGCGAACATCATCTTCGTGATCATCGGCACCTTCTTCCGCGGGGCCAACTGGGCCTTCGTGACCCCCTGGTGAGGAGCGCGACATGAGAACTGCACTCGCCATCGGTACCTTCCTGATCCTGGTCATCCACGGGATCGTGTTCTACAACCAGTTCGGTCACCCGTGGGAGCGGAACCAGAACACCTACTTCGATCAGGCGAAGGTGCTGGCCAAGACCGACGCTGAAAAGGCCGCCCTGGCTGCCCGGAAGCCGCGCATCGAACAGATCGTGGTCAGCAACTTCGGCGAGACCCGCGTCGATCGCTGCACAACCTGCCACATCGCCACGGACGACCCGCGCTTCTCCGCCCATGCGGAGCCCGTGAAGACCCACCCCTATTCCCCGACCATGGGCGACTTCCAGAAGGACGGCAAGTGGGAGCGGCGGCACAAGTTCTCCGAGTTCGGCTGCACGGTCTGCCATGACGGTCAGGGCCGGGGCCTCGACGCCGAGTACAGCCACGGCAAGGACGAGTACTGGCCGGATCCGCTGCTGGGCTACACCACCCAGGACCACTGGCGCAAGGACCACGCCCCCAAGCTTAAGGGCAAGGACTACATGCAGGCCAACTGCGCCCAGTGCCACACGGACACCGCCTTCCCCGGCACGGCTGTGGTCAGCCGCGGCCGCCAGATCTTCTTTTCCTCCAACTGCTACGGCTGCCACCGCATTGAAGGCCTCTCCGACGGCACCATCGGTCCCGACCTCTCCGATGTGGGCCGCAAGTGGAAGCTGGACTACATCTGGGGTCGCATCACGGATCCGAAGTCCATCCTGGCCACCTCGATCATGCCGAAGTTCAACCTCAAGGAAGAGGATGTCAAGGCCCTGGTGATCTTCCTGAAGAGCCGCAAGGGCCGGAACTTTGCCGAGACCGAGATCCAGCGCTTCAAGGTGAAGCTCACGGGCGGCGCCGAGCTGGTCCAGGCCACCATCAAGCCGGTCAAGATCAACCCGGCCGAGATGGTGAAGCAGGGTGAGAAGCTGGTTCTGGACCGGGCCTGCACCGCCTGCCACAAGCTGGGCGACCGGGACGGCGGCATCGCGCCGGACCTCAGCTTCGAGGGTTCCATCAGGGACAGTGCGTGGGTCTATGCCCACTTCAAGAACCCCAAGTCCACCATGTCCGACTCGATCATGCCGGCCTTCCGGTTCACCGATGACGAGTTCAAGGCCATGACCGCCTACCTGATGACCCTCCGGGGCCAGGCGACTCCCGCCAGCGGCGAGGTGATCTACAAGAACCTCTGCCTCCGCTGCCATGGCGCGAAGGGCGACGGCATGGGCCCCATTGCCGAGCACCTGGATCCCTACCCCCGCGACCTCACCAAGGCGGGCTTCATGAACTCCAAGTCCGAGGCCCGGCTGGTCAACTCCATCCGGAACGGCGTCAATGGCACCTCCATGCCGGCCTGGGGCAAGGCCGTCACCGAGGAGCAGGCCAAGGCGGTCCTGGACTACATCCAGACCACCTTCACCAAGGAACCCCGGCGAGAGCTCAAGGCCAAGGCCATTCCCGAGACGAACCCCGTGGCCATGAGCCCCGAGTCCGTCACGCGTGGCGAGGCCCTCTTCGTGAACCGCTGCGCCGGGTGCCACGGCCGCAAGGGCGATGGCAAGGGCCCCAACTCCCTCGACATCCTGCCCAAGCCCCGGAACCTCCGGAACTCGTTCTTCGTGAACAGCATCGACGACAAGCGTCTCTTCGAGTCCATCCAGTACGGCATCCAGGGCACGGCGATGCCCCCCTGGATCGACTACGGGCTCACGAACAACGACGTGGGCGACCTCGTCAACTTCATCCGCAGCATCAACCCCAAGTCCAAGGGAGGCCAGCATGCAGCCGCAATTCAGTAAGGCCGAAGCGGCCAACGCGCCGGAAGGGGCCATCCTCCACGATGACGCCACGGCCAAGTGGTTCCTGGTCAGCTCGGTGGCCTACTTCTTCATCGTGGGCATCATCGCGGTCATCATCGCCGCCAAGTTCGTGTGGCCCGACCTCATGGGCACCATGTCCTGGCTCACCTACGGCCGCCTGCGCCCCCTCCACGTGAACGGCATGCTCTTCGGCTGGCTGCTGGCCGCCGACATGGGTCTGGCCTACTACGTGATCCCCCGCCTCTGCGGCGTCAAGCTCTGGAGCGAGAAGCTCGGTCTCGCCACCGCGGCCCTGTGGAACGTGATCATCCTCGGCGCCGTCGTGACCCTCCTCGCCGGCGTGAACCAGGGCTGGGAATACGCGGAGCTGCCCTGGTACCTCGACGTCCTGGTCGTGGTGGCCTGGATCATGTTCGGTATCAACATCTTCATGACTGTGGCCAACCGGAAGTACCAGGCCATGTACGTGACCATCTGGTACACGATGGGCTGCATCCTCTGGACCGCCTTCGTCTACCTGACCGGCAACTTCGCGACCCTGTTCGCCACCGGCACCAACCAGGCGAACCTGAACTGGATGTACGTGCACAACGCCGTGGGCCTCATCTTCACGCCCATCGGCCTGGCCATCGCCTACTACTTCATCCCCCGCGCCTCCAACACGCCCCTCCACAGCCACAAGCTGTCCATGGTCGGCTTCTGGTCCCTGGCCTTCGTCTACGTCTGGACCGGCGCCCACCACATGCTGCACGGGCCCATCTCCCAGTGGCTGCAGACCATCTCCATCGCCTTCTCCCTGATGCTGCTCATCCCCGTATGGGCCGTGGTCTACAACCTCTTCGCGACCATGAAGGGCCAGTGGCACCAGCTCCGCGAGAGCGTGCCCCTCAAGTTCCTCATGTCCGGCGTGGTCTTCTACCTTCTCACCTGCTTCCAGGGCCCCATGCACAGCCTGCGCACGGTGAACGCCATCGTCTCCAAGACCGACTGGATTCCCGGCCACGCCCACATGGCGGTGCTCGGCTGCTTCAGCTTCTTCGCCATCGCCGGCACCTACTACGCCGTGCCCCGGATCTGGAACAAGGCGCTGCACTCCGACTCCCTGGCCAACTGGAGCTACTGGATGCTGATGATCGGCGGCCTGGGCTTCTTCACCACCCTCTGGCTGGGCGGCTTCTGGCAGGGCTGGCAGTGGAACAACGTGAGCATCCCTTTCATCGACACCGTCATCGCCCTGAAGCCCATCTGGATCGTGCGCTTCGTCTCCGGCCTGATGATGTTCACGGGCATCGTGCTCTTCGCCTACAACATTCTGGCCACTGCCCTGGGCAACCCTGAGGAGGCGGCCGTCTAGGCCGCGGAAAGGAGAGCGATCATGTTCAAAAAAGCTGATAACAACGCCCTTTGGGCCATCGGAATCTCACTTGTCCTGTTCTTCATCGGGGGCATCATCACCACGGTTGTGCCACCCCTGGTGGACACCTCCTGGTCCAAGCCCTTCGAGAACCGCGATCCCGCCAAGGGCGTCACGGGCAAGCTGTCCCCCCTGACGGACCTCCAGAAACAGGGGCGGGCCATCTACGTCCGGGAAGGCTGCTGGTACTGCCACACCCAGCAGATCCGCACCCTCCTCGCCGACACCAAGCGCTACGGCTGGCGCGGTGTGGATGCCCCCATCTCCACGCCCGACGAGTTCGTCTATGACGATCCCCACATGTTCGGGACGAAGCGCACCGGACCGGACCTCGCCCGCGTGGGCGGCAAGTACGACACCCAGTGGCACCGCACGCACTTCCGGAATCCCCGCGACCTCGTGAAGGGCTCCATCATGCCGGCCTACCCCTGGATCGTGGCGAACCCCCAGGAGTTCAACGCCATGGTGGCCTACCTGCAGAGCCTCGGCCGCAGCAAGGACTGGCGCCCCGCCAACGACTACGAGAAGTAGCGCCATGCCTGCCACGGACTACACCTACCCCAGCGTCTACTTCGCCTACCTCTTCTTCACGCTGTCCTTCCTGCTGGCCATCTATTTCTTCATCAGGTCGCGGAAGGATGGCTACTGGGGAGACCAGGCCGAGGACGCGAAATACCAGATCTTCGAGGAAGACGAATCCCACAGGAGAACCCCATGAGCGAGCAGGACAAGCAGGGCCAGGAGGAGCTCAAGGACTACGCCGGCGGCTGGATGATGGAGCGCAAGGGCACGGACGCCCCGGTGTTCCTGAAGCTCGTGACGCCCATCATCAGCCTTGGTGGCGTGGCCTACCTCATCTTCCAGATGTACGGCGATGTGGACCACGCAACCCGCGGGCCCCTGGTCCAGCAGTTCAATGCCGCGACCAAGATCGGCTCCACAAGCACGATCCTCATGTCGGTCGTGGCTGCGATGGTCTTCATCTATGCGGTGGTGGTCTCCGTATTCGCCTTCCGCAAGCCCCACAAGGATTGACGCCGTGGATAACGCCAGCTGGCAGTACAGGGTTCCCGACGACTCGCAGTACTGGGTCGAGATGGTCAAGTGCCAGCACGCCTGTCCGGTGCACACGGACGCGTGCGGGTACGTGACGGCCATTGCCGAGGGTCGGTACGAGGATGCCTACCGCATCGCCCGCTCCACCAACCCCTTCGCCTCCATCTGCGGACGGGTCTGTGGTGCGCCCTGTGAGGCCAACTGCCGGCGTGGCTCCCTGGACGAACCCGTGGCGATCCGCGCCCTCAAGCGCTTCGTCACGGACCAGTACGGCCCCGAGACCGGCGACTACGCCAGCTACCGGGCCGGCAGCAACCAGCGCATGCTCCCCCCCAACCACGGGGACTACGAGAAGGTCGCCGTCATCGGCGCCGGGGTCAGCGGCATGACCGTGGCCCATGACCTGGTCCAGATCGGCTACAAGGTCACCGTCTTCGAAGCCAACCACGAACCCGGCGGCATGCTGACCGTGGGCGTGCCGGTCTTCCGGCTGCCCCGCGACCTGGTGCGCCACGAGATCCAGGGCATCCTGTCTATGGGCGTGGAGCTGAAGTGCAACATGAAGCTGGGCCGCGACTTCAGCCTCGCGGACCTGCGGGCCCAGGGCTACAAGTCCATCTTCCTGGGCGTGGGCCTACCCAATGGCCGCAAGCTCAGCCTACCCGGGGGCGAGACTGAAGGCGTCTTCGACGGCATGGAGTTCCTCAAGGCCTTCAACGAGGGCACGCCGCTGCCCATGGGCCGTCGCGTGGTGGTGGTCGGCGGCGGCAACGTGGCCTATGACGTGGCGCGCTCCGCCCTGCGTCCCTTCGAGGCACTGAACAGGGAGGACGCCCTCCTGGAGATGGGCCACAGCGAGAAGGTGGCCTACGACGTGGCACGCTCCGCCCTGCGCATGAGCGGCGACAAGGAGATCCACGTGGTCTGCCTCGAGTCCCGCGAGGAGATGCCCGCCGACGACGTCGAAGTCGAGGAAGGCGCCGAGGAGGGCATCCACCTCCACAACCGCGTCGGCCCCAAGGAAATCATCATCGAGAACGGCAAGCTCAAGGGCCTGCGCGTGGTGAAGTGCCTGTCCGTCTTCAACGACGAGCGCCGCTTCGAGCCCAAGTTCGACGAGAACGACCTCACCGACATCCACGCCGACACCGTAATCTTCGCCATCGGCCAGACGTCGGACCTGTCCTTCCTCAAGCCCGAGGATGGCGTCGAAGTGAACCGGGGCCTCATCAAGGTCGATCCGCTCACCTATCAGACCACCGCCCCGGACGTCTTCGCCTGCGGTGACGTGGCCCACGGCGCGCGCCTGTTCATCGACGCCATCGCCTCGGCCCACACCGCTGCCCGCTCCATGCATGACTACCTGCGCGGTACCCGCACCGATGTGGTGGTGCGCAAGCGCTGGCTGCCCGCTGTCTACACCATGGCAGAGGGCTGGCACCGCGAGGAGCGCCGCAACGCCCCCGTGCTGGAGAGCGAGCGCCGGGCCGCCTCGGTGGAGAACGTCGAGCTGAGCTATCCCGAAGCGATGGCCCGGCAGCAGGGCGCCCGCTGCCTGCGCTGCAACATCAACACAATCTTCGACACCGACCACTGCATCGCCTGCAACGGCTGTGTGGACGTCTGTCCCGAGGACCTCATCAAGCTGGTGGGCCTCAGCACCCTGCCTGACCAGGATGCCCACGATCGTCTTGCGGCCGCTGGCGCCGATCTCACCCTGGCGGACTACCAGGCCATGAGCAAGCAGGACAAGGACGAGCTGGGCGGGATCATGCTGAAGGACGAGAGCACCTGCATCCGCTGTGCCATGTGCGCCTCCCGGTGCCCCACCCACGCGATCCTCATGAAGCGCTTCGAGCACTACACGGAGTGCGTGTCGATCCCTTCGCCGAATCCCAAAATCCTATACAATAACTAAATGAGCATTCAGGCAGAGACCTCCCCTAAACCCAAGGTTGAGCGACTGCCGCCCCTCCCTCCTGCAGAGACCAACTACCGCCGAATCCGGAAGCGGTTCCACCTGGGCTTCTTCCTGGCCTTCGTGGCCGCGCCCTTCCTGAACCTGATGCGCTTCGACATCCCGCGGCAGCGCTTCTACTTCGCCGGCTTCGAGCTCTGGATCAGCGAGTTCGCGATCATCTTCTTCGCGCTGATGCTGCTGATGTTCATCATCGCGGCGTCGGCCATCATCCACGGCCGGATCTACTGCAGCTACGCCTGCCCGCAGATGATCTTCAGCGAGTGGAGCCAGTCCCTGGAGCGCTGGGCGAAGACCCAGGCCCAGCAGCGGCTGAAGACGGCCAGTCCCGGCACCAAGAAGCTGGCCGCGAACGCGGCGTTCTACGGCCTCCTCGCGGTGGCCTCGGTGTTCCTGGCCTTCGTGTTCACGTCCTACTTCCTGGAGCCCCGCGACCTGCTGGGTCGCCTGCTGCACCTGGACCTGATCACCGTGGGCGGCATCACCGGCGCCACGGTGACGATCCTGACCTTCCTGGACCTCACGCTGGTCCGCCAGAAGTTCTGCACCTCGGTCTGCCCCTACGGCTACATCCAGGGGATGCTGCAGGATCAGCACACCCTGCTGGTGAGCTACCAGGACGGCAAGGACGAGGCCCGGGACTGCATCGACTGCAAGAAGTGCGTGCGGGTCTGCGAGATGGGCATCGACATCCGGGACTCGCCCTTCCAGATCGAGTGCGTCCACTGCGGCGACTGCATCGACGCCTGCGAGGACATCCTGCGCAAGGTCGGGAAGCCCGGCCTGATCCACTACACCTGGGGCGAGCGGCCCAAGACCGCCGCGCGGGAGGCCTGGTACATGCGCTGGGGCTTCCGGGACGCCAAGCGGGTGGCCATCCTCGTCATCCTGGCCTTCTACCTCGGGGGCCTGGCCCTGGCCCTCTCGCTGCGACGGCCGGTGCTGGTGGAGATCAACCCGGACCGCGCCGTGATGTTCAAGGTTCTGGAAGATGGCCGCATCGCGAACCTCATCCGCCTGAAGCTCGCCAACCGGACCGGGCGCATCGCCCAGGTCCGCCTCACGGTGGAAGGACTGGCCGGGGCCGAGCTGGCCCTGCCCGGGAACCCCGTGGTCCTCCAGCCTGGCGAGACCTTCGAACGCACCGTGGAACTCCGGGCGCCCTTCGTGCAGGATGGACAGGATGTGCACCACATCCGGATCCTGGCCCAGGCCGATGGAGCCCGTTCCCCCGATGCTGAGGAAATGACCTTCATCATGCCCCTGAAGAGGTAACGACCATGAGTGAGACCAAGCGCGGCGGGGGAGCCTACCTCACGATGTTCGGCGTCATCGGCGTGCTCTTCATCGCCATCCTGGTGGCGACCTACCACTACGCCAAGAAGGCGAACCCCATCATGCTCGACGAGCACGGGCGGGCTCCCCAGTCCCAGCACTCATGAGCACCGGGGGGGCCTGCGATCTCTGCGGCGCCGCCGCCACGAAGAACCCCCAGCTCCAGACCTTCCGGGATGTCCCCAAGCGGTTCTGCTGCACGGGCTGCCTGAACGTCTACGCCATCCTCCTGGAGAGTGGCGCCATCGACACGGGCCAGGACCCGCGGGAGACCGACCTCTTCCAGGAGAGCCTGCGCCTGGGCCTGCTGGGGCAAGCGCAGGCCGAGGCCCCGGGTGTGCCCGAGGGCGTCGAGACCAAGGAGGCCCTCTACCAGCTCTCCGGCATGTGGTGCGCGGCCTGCGGCTGGGTGGTGGAGCACGCCCTGCGCCGGGAGCAGGGCATCGTGTCCGCGGAGGTGCTGTTCACCTCGGACCTGCTCAAGGTCACCTACTGCCCCCAGCTGGTCCCGCCGGGCACGGTTCCGGACCGCGTGAAGGCCCTGGGCTACCGCGCCGCCGAGTTCGGCTCCGAGCAGGAGGGCGACCGCCGCGAGTGGCAGGACATGGTGCTGCGCCTGGGCATCGCCGGGGCCATGTGGATGAACGTGATGCTGTTCAGCCTCGTCATCTACGCCAGCTACTGGGAGGGCATCGCGGGCTGGGCCCAGCGGGGAGTGCCCTTCATCCTCATGGCCCTGGCGCTGCCGGCGGTGCTCTACTCGGCCTGGCCCATCCATCGCATCGCCTGGTTCGGCCTCAAGACCGGGCACCTCCGCATGGAGGCCCTGATCTCCACGGGCGTGCTGGCGGCGTTCCTCTACAGCGGCGCCCAGGCCTTCCTGGGGGGGCGGCACTTCTACTTCGACACCGCCTGCGCCATCGTCACCCTGGTGCTCACGGGCAAGGCCTTGGAGCGGGGCGCCAAGGACCGCAGCGCCCGCGCCATCGCGATGCTGCACCGCCTGCTGCCCCGCAAGGCGCGCCTCCGCCTGGAGGGGCAGGACCACTTCGTGGCCATCGAGGCCCTGGAGCCGGGCACGGTGCTGCTGGTCAAGCCCGGCGAGCGCATCCCTGCCGATGGGATCGTGGTGGAGGGCGCCTCCGCTGTGGACGAGTCCGTGGTCACGGGCGAGTCCGATCCCCGGCCCAAGGCCGTGGGCGGCGAGGTCATCTGCGGCAGCCTCAATACCACGGGGGTGCTGGCCATCCGCGTCACGCGCTGCGGCGAGGACTCCACCCTGGCCCAGATCGTGAAGTCGGTGCAGGGGGCCCTGGCCAGCAAGAGCCCCCTGGAGCGCACCGTGGACCGGGTCTCCCGAGTCTTCATCCCGGCGGTGCTGGGCCTGGCGGCCCTCACGGTGGCGGTCTGCCTGCTGCGTGACCTTTCGGCCACGGAGGCCCTGCTGCGCGGCATCGCGGTGCTGGTCATCGCCTGCCCCTGCGCCCTGGGCATCGCCACGCCCCTGGCCACCACTGCGGCCATCGGGGCGGCCTCCCGCCAGGGCATCATCATCCGCGATGTGCGAGTGCTGGAGACCTTCCGTCGGGTGGACCTGCTGGTCCTCGACAAGACTGGGACCCTCACCGAGGGCGTGTTCCGCGTGCGGCACGCGGTCCTGGAGCACCTGGATCTGGTGGCGGGCCTGGAGTCCTACTCGGAGCACCCCCTGGCCCACGCCCTCGCCCGGCACGCGGAAGGGCAGGGCCTCGGCCGGATGGATGCCACCGATATCGAGGTGCGCCCCGGGCGGGGCCTCCTGGGCACCGTGACGGGGCGGCGGGTGGTGGTGGGGAACCGCACCCTCCTCGCCGACGAGGGCGTCCTCCTGCCAGCCTCCCTGGCCGCCCGGGCCGAGGGCTGGGAAGCCGAGGGCCTGACCGTGGCCTTCGCCGCCGTGGACGGCGTCTCCGCCGGGGCCATGGCCTTCGGGGACCGCCCCCGCGACGAGGCCGCCGCGGTCGTTGCGGAGCTGCGCGCCCGGGGCATCCGGACCGTCCTGCTCTCGGGCGACGCCCCTGCCACCACGGAGCGCATCGCCCTGGCCGTGGGCGTGGACGCCTGGGTGGGTGGCGTGTCCCCCACCGAGAAGGCCGAGGCCGTGCGGGGCTTCCAGGCCGAAGGCAAGGTGGTGGCCATGGTGGGCGACGGCGTGAACGACGCCCCGGCCCTCGCTGCGGCGGACCTGGGCATCGCCATGGGCTCGGGTGCAGACCTGGCCACCCACGCGGCGCCGGTGGTGCTGATGCGGGACTCCCTGACGCGCATCAGCGGCGTGTTCCGGCTGGCCACCCTCACCCTCCGGGTGCTCAAGCAGAACCTCTTCTGGGCCTTCTTCTACAACACCCTGGGCATCTCCCTGGCCATGACCGGCGTGCTCAACCCCATCCTCGCCGCCGGGGCCATGGTGCTCTCCAGCCTCTCCGTCATCGGCAACTCCATGCGGCTGGGGCGGGACCGGGCCTAGCCCTGCGCCTGGAGCCGCAGGAGCATCACGGCCTGCCAGAGGATGTAGCCGCCCATCAGGGCCACCAGGAGGCCGCCCAGGCGCAGCAGGCGGGCCTTCCAGGCCTGGCTGAGGCGGGTGCTGGCCAGACCCACCCCCAGGAGCAGGGGGGCGCTGCCCAGGCCGAAGGCGGCCATGCCCGCCGCGCCGAGCTTCCAGTCGCCGCCGTCCAGGGTGCGCAGCAGCATCATGTAGACCAGCCCGCAGGGCAGCAGGCCCCAGAGCATGCCCAGGGCGTAGGGCAGGCTGCCCAGGGCCAGGCCCCGGCCCAGCAGCCGCTGGAGGGGCGCCGGCAGGCGGAACTCCATGAGGGTGTCGGCCCGCCGGCCCAGCAGCATCACCAGGCCCATGAGCAGCATCAGGACCCCGATGCCCAGCTTCACCCAGAGCTGCCAGGGCCAGGCCTGGGCCGCGATGAGTGCCGCCCCCTCGGGCTTGCAGCAGGCGTGCATATCCTGCACGGTCTGCAGCCGCGCGAAGCCGCCCAGGAAGCCGATGAGGCCGCCGAGGATGGCGTAGGTGGTCACCCGGCCCAGCTGGAACCGCAGGTGCCGCGTCCAGGCGGGGCCGGCCTGCCGGGACTGGGACAAGCCGAAGGCCGCCACGATGGGGCCGCACATGCCCGCGCAGTGCCCCAGGGAGCCCAGCAGACCCGCGATGCCCATGACCACCAGCCAGGGTGCCGCGTG
>JAAXXS010000221.1 GCA_013334395.1 Holophagaceae bacterium
GATCCTGCTGGACCTGCTGGAGCCCCGCGAGGCCCTGCACAAGATCAAGAAGATCGGCGCCTGGTTCACCAAGGGCGTGCCCGGCGGCCACGGCTTCCGCCAGAACCTCCACGCCGCCAGCGACCCCCTGGCCCTCATGGCCGCCATCGACGCCCTCCGGCACCAAGCGGTGGTGTGAAACCGAAAAAGAACTCCAGGACGCCACCAAGACACCAAGACACCAAGAACTGCAAAGGCAGTTTGGTTTTTTCTTGGTGCCTTGGTGTCTTGGTGGCTAGCAGGTATCAGGTTGGTCCCATGGCAGTGGCGTCTTCGAGGGTGAAGGTGCCATCGGCGGTCTTGGGGCCGCGGCGGATGAGGCAGGGCTCGACGGGGCAGCGGTCGCAGTAGAGACGGGCGCAGGGATCCACGTGGGTGTGGACCTCGCCCTCGATGCCGCCCGCGACCAGGGCCTTCCGGCCGAACTCCTCGCAGAGGTCGTGGGCCTGGCGCACGGGGTAGAACTCGGGCACGACCATGTGCACATCCACGTGGGTGTAGCGACCACTGCGGAAGGTACGCAGCTCATGGAGCGCGATGATGTCCCCGGGGCGGGTGTCGTTCATGGCCGTCAGCACCTTGCCGAGGGTGTCAGGGTCTTCCATGTCCAGGAGGGCCTGGGAGGACTCCTTTACCAGCCGGAAGCCCGTGCGGGCCAGCAGCAGGCCCACGATCATGGCCATGACCGGATCCAGCCAGGTGATGCCCGTCAGCTTCACGGCTAGCAGGCCCGAGGCGATGCCCACGGTGGTCCAGAAGTCCGAGAGGATGTGGTGCCCGTCGGCCTCCAGGGCCCTGGAGCGGGTCTTGCGGCCCTGGGTCAGCAGGAACCAGCCCAGCAGCCCGTTGAGGCAGCCTGCGAGGAGGTTCACCACGAGGCCTTTGCCCAGGTCCTTCAGCTCGACGCCGTAGAGGAGTCCCTTGCCGGCCTCGATGAGGATGAACACCGCGGCCAGGGAGATGAGGCCGCCCTCGAAGGCCGCGCTGAAGTGCTCGATCTTGCCGTGGCCGTAGGGATGCTCCTTGTCCGCGGGCTGGCCCGCGAAGATCACCGCCCCCAGCGCGAAGGTGGCCGCCACGATGTTGACGATGCTCTCGATGGCGTCGGACTTCAGGGCCACGGAGCCCGAGAGTGCGTAGGACCAGAACTTCAGGCCCAGGACCACGGCCCCGGCCACGATGGAGAGGGTGGCGACGCGGATCCGGAATCTCTGTTCAGCGTGTTCGGCAGATGTCATGGGTGCTCGCTTTCAGGCCTCAGGCGTCAAAGTCTTCGAAGAGGCCGCGCTGGACCCCGGTGCCGGGGTCCGCGGGGAAGGGATAGGCCGCCGCGGGCGCCCAGGGGCGCTCCGGGTCGAAGGGACCGGGTGGGGGCAGCTCCGGCGGCAGCCAGCGGAGGGCTGGGCTGGGGTGGACCTGGGCCACAAGGCTCTGGGCCCCGGCTTCGGGCGGCACGGCGGGTACGCGCAGTAGGGCCACGGGCGGGTGATCCAGGGTGTCCGCCCAGGCGGTGGGGGGAGTGACCCGGGCTTCCAGCGGCGCGGGATCCCGGGGGTCCGCGGCGAGGCCCGGCGTGAAGGCGCCCGGAGCCGGCGGCAGCGGCAGGCTGGCCCGCCAGGGGTGGCCCTCGCGCAGGGCCTGGCGGCCCAGCAGGCTGGCCAGCTGCAGGTCGCTGGAGGCGCCCAGGTGGATCGGGGTGCGCAGCCGTTCCTGCAGCAGGGCCTTCAGGGCCCGGAGCTGGCCGTTGGCGGCCCCCCAGGAACCCCCGGCGCGCTGGAACTCGGTGCCGCCCGTCAGGGCCACTCGCCAGCCCACGGTGCGGCGGGCGAAGGGCAGGTCCCCCCAGGCGCCCGCGGCGAGGCGCTGGGCCAGGCCCCGCTCGGCCGCGCCCTGGGCCTCGGACATGGCCGCCACCAGGGCCTCTCCCGAGGCCAGGCTGGCCAGGGCGCCGTAGGGCAGGGTGACCTCGCCCCAGAGCCAGCCGACAGGCGCTTCCTCACCGGCGGCGACGACGCCCAGGTCGGGCAGCCGCCAGGGCGACCCAGCACGGGGCATCCAGCCAAGGACGCCCTGGCGCCAGAGCTCGCCGACGGGACCCTCAGGCATCTCGGGGGCATGCACCCAGCCCCGGAAGGCGCCGCCTGGCAGCTGCGCCGCGGCCTCGAGCTCCAGGTGCAGGGTCAGGTTCGGAACGGCTGTGATGGCCTCCCACCAGCCCTGGCGGGACTCGGCGGGCAGGGCGGCCATCCAGGCGGGGGGGTGGTCCCAGATCAGGCCGAAGCCGCCCGGGAGCAGGGCGGCCAGGTGCATGAGCCGGGCCAGGGCGCGGCCCGGAGCCGCGTGGACCGAAGCCAGTCCTTCGTCCAGGAACCGCGAGCCGGCCCAGCCAGCCCAGGGGGCGTCCAGAGAGGAACGCAACAGGAAGCCCTTGCCTTCGGTTCCGGTCACAGGGCCTCCCGGGCCGCCGGGGCGGGGGCGAACATGGGTCGGCCCGCGAGACCCGGCGCGAAGGCCCGGTCCCAGCGGTCCCGCAGGCGGCGGGCCGCCTCTCGGGCGGCCTCGAGGTCGGAGGCGCCCAGGAGCCGCAGGCCCAGCCAATAGGCGGATAGCATGCAGCCGGTGCCCCGGCGCTCGCCGGGCAGCCGTGGCACCCGGTCCAGGGACTGGCTGCCCTGGGGGGTGATCCAGAGGTCCTGGATGTCGCTCCCGGCGGCGTGCCCACCCTTGAGCCAGACGGCCGTGGCGCCGGCCTCGAGCCAGGGTCCGGCGAGGGCCTCGGGAGGGGCGGTCCGGATCGCCTCGGGTGGCAGGCCCGCGAAGGCGGCGGCTTCCCCGCGGTTTGGGCTCACCACCCAGCCGCCCATGGGCAGCAGCTCCGTGGCCATGCGGCGGAGGTCGGCCCCGTCATGCAGACCCACGCCCGCGCTGGGGGCGAGGATGGGATCCCAGATGCGCAGGGGTGGCGCCAGATGGCGGAGGGTGGCGCAGAGGCGGCGAAAGTCATCGGGAGCCAGGGCGCAGAGGCTGAGCTTCACGCCCCAGCGGCCCGCCAGGTGGGGGGCCAGCGCCTCCACCCGCTGGACGGGATCCAGGCTCGGCGGCTCGATGCGCAGGCAGGCCAGGCCGTTCTGCAGGGTCTCCCCCAGGCTGACGGCCATGGGCTGGCAGCCCAGCTCCGCCAGGGTGAGGGCGTCCCGGAGCAGCCCCGCGCCGCCGGATGGGTCCATCCCCCCCAGACATAGGGCGACCGGTGGGGCGCTGGGGTGGGGAGCATCCATGGGACTTCAGGATGACACAGGCTAGACCTTGCGCTCAGGGTCCACGATCTCGGTCACCCGCAGGCCCAGGCTGTCTTCCAATACCGTGACCTCGCCGCGGATGATGACGCGCTCCTTGCAGAGCACATCCATGGGCTCGCCGGCGCTCTTCTTGAGCTCCACCAGGGAGCCCGGCTCCAGCTCCAGCAGCTCCCGGATGGTCAGGCGGGCCTGGCCCAGCTGGATCTCCATCCGGAGCGGGGTGTCGATGAAGGGCATGAGATCTTCCACCACCTGCTCAAAGGTGAGCACGCGGTCGGTCTCGAGCCGATCCCCCCGTTTGATCATGGTTCTCCCGCTGGTCCTGTCAAAGCATGGACCCTGGCGTCCCTTGGGGCAACGGCCATGCCAGAGCCGAATCTTACTGCTGGATGGCCCAGTCCACGATCAGGACGCTCTTGATCGGGCGGCTGGGCTTCTTGTGCTTGGGGTCTTCCTTCTCGCCGGGCTTCGGGGGGTGGGGCTTGAACTGGTCGTTCAGCTTGTCCTTGATCTCCTTGCTCAGGGCCTCGCGGGACTCGGCATCGGAGGCCTCGTCCACGCTCTTGCCGGACAGGGCGCCCAGCACGATGGACTGGATGAGGCTCTTCTCCGGCGAGGGCTTGTCCCCGGCGACGAGCTTGCCCAGCTCGGGGTCGCAGAACAGGATGTTCAGCTCGCAGCGAAGAAAGGCATTGCGGCGGGGGCCCGTGAGGTTGATCGTGCGCGTCAGGACCATGACAGGGGCGGCATTGGCGGCAGCCTCCTTCTTGGCCCCCGTCTCTTCGCA
>JAAXXS010000042.1 GCA_013334395.1 Holophagaceae bacterium
GAGCCCGCGGGGCTGCTGCAGCTGGCTGATGCCTTCCGCGCCGAAGAGATCGTCTTCGTGGGCGACACCGTGGACGACGCCCGCTGCCTCCGGGCCGCCGCGGCGCTCCGTCCCGAAGTATCCTGGCGCTTCGGCGCCGTGGGTCCCGACCGTGCCCACTTCGCCGCCCCGGAAGACCTGTCATTCGAAACCCTGCTTCACCTGCTCCAGGAGCTGCCATGAGGTCCACGTCCCTCTACCGCGTCACCGGCGAGACCAGCATTCAGCTGAGCCTGGACCTGGATGGCGGCGAAGTCCGCATCCGCACGGGCCTGGGCTACTTCGACCACATGCTGATGCAGATCGCCAAACACGGCGGCTTCGGCCTGCAGGTCGAGGCCTCCGGGGACCTGCCCGTGGACAGCCACCACCTGGTGGAGGACGTGGGCCTGTGCCTGGGTGACGCGCTCAAGGAGGCCCTCGGCGACCACGCGGGACTGGCCCGGTTCGCCCACGCCTACGTGCCCCTGGACGAGGCCCTGGCCCGGGTGGTCATCGACCTGTCCGGCCGTCCCTGGTGCGAGTTCCACGCGGACCTGCCGCCCATCATCCTGGGCGACGGCTTCC
Source organism: Holophagaceae bacterium (assembly GCA_013334395.1). Taxonomy (GTDB): domain Bacteria; phylum Acidobacteriota; class Holophagae; order Holophagales; family Holophagaceae; genus Geothrix. Next base: position 607 of record JAAXXS010000042.1, read on the forward strand.
AGGTGGAGATGGTCCGCGAGTTCTTCGTGGCCCTGGCCATGCGTGGCGGGCTCTGCATCCAGGCGGACCTGCTCCGGGGCGTGAACACCCACCACAAGGTCGAGGCGCTGTTCAAGGCCCTGGCCCGGGCCCTGCGCGAGGCCACCCGCATCACCGGCGGCGGCGTGCCGTCCACCAAGGGGACCCTTTCGGAATGAGCCCCGCGCCGACCATCACCCTGATCGACTACGACGCCGGCAACCTGGCTTCGCTGGAGGGGGCCCTGGACCGCCTGGGCCTCGTCCACCGGCGGGCCGCCACGCCCGAGCAGGCCGCAGAGGCAGGTCCCATCGTCCTTCCGGGTGTGGGCCACTTCGACGCGGCGCAGCGATCCCTGGCCGAGCGGGGCTGGTGGCGCGCGCTGCCAGAGCTGGTGGCCGAGGGCCGCCCCCTGCTGGGCATCTGCCTGGGCCTGCAGCTGCTGGCCGAGGGCAGCGAGGAGGCTCCCCGGGCCGCGGGCCTGGGCCTGATTCCCGGCATCGTCCGGCGCCTCGGCCCCGGCGTGAAGGTGCCGCACATGGGCTGGAGCCAGGTGCGCCAGCACATGGCGCATCCTGCCCTGCCCGATCCCAAGGGCGCCTGGCTCTACTTCGTCCACAGCTATGCCCTGGAGCCCTCCACGGAGTCGGTCTACCTGGCCGACCACGGCCGCCCCTTCGCCGCCATCGAGGCCCGGGGCATGGTCATGGGCTTCCAGCCCCACCCCGAGAAGTCGGGCCGCCCCGGCCTGCTGCTGCTCCAGTCCGCTCTCACCTGGATGGGCGCCCGCACGCCCGTGCCGGAGGAACCATGCAACTGATCCCCAGCCTCGACCTGATGCAGGGCCGCCTGGTGCGGCTGCGCCACGGCGATCCCCGCCAGGCCACCTTCTACGACCTCGAACCCGAGGCCTGGATCGAGCGCCTCATGGAAGCCGGGGCCCGCCGCATCCACCTGGTGGACCTGGATGGCGCCTTCGGCAAGCCTCGGCAGGGCGACTTCCTGTCCTTCCCCGCGCGGTTCCCGGAGGTCCGCTTCCAGCTGGGCGGCGGCCTGCGCGACCGCCGCACGGTGGAGTCGATCCTGGCCCTGGGCTTCGACGCGGTGGTGGGCACCCTGGCCGTGGAGAACCCCACGGCCCTGGCCGGGCTCTCGAAAAACCACGTCATCGCCGCCCTGGACCTCAAGGGCGAGCGCATCGTCACCCGGGGCTGGCAGTCGCCCAGCGCCATCGCCTCCGTGGACGCCTTCAAGGCCCTGCTCAGCCTTGGCTTCAAGCGCGCCCTGGTCACCGACGTGAGCCGGGACGGCACTCTGGAAGGCCCCGGCCTGGAAGCCGCGGCCTTCGTGGCCAAGGAGGGCTTCCAGGTGCAGGCCTCTGGTGGCCTCAAGGAGATCTCGGACCTGGAGCCGCTGAAGGGCATCCCCGGCGTGGTGGGCAGCATCAGTGGCAAGGCCCTGCTGGAGGGCTTCGTGTCCCTCGAGGACCCGCGCACCCGCACGGCCCTGGAAGGAAACGCCTGATGCCAGCCAAGCGCGTCATCCCCTGCCTGGACGTGAAGCAGGGCCGCGTCGTGAAGGGCGTCCAGTTCAAGGGGCTCCGCGACATCGGACACCCCGTGGAGCTGGCCCGCCGCTATGACGCCGAGAGCGCTGACGAGCTGGTCTTCCTCGACATCTCCGCCTCCCTGGAAGCCCGCGGCACCCGCGAGTCCTGGGTGCGCGACGTGGCCCACGAGCTGAGCATCCCCTTCACCGTGGGCGGCGGCGTCTCGAAAGTGGAAGACGCCCGCAGCCTGCTGCGCGCCGGGGCCGACAAGGTCGCCGTGAACAGCGCCGCGTCCCTGCGCCCAGCCCTGGTCACGGAGCTGGCCGACGCCTTTGGCCGCCAGTGCGTGGTGGCAGCGGTGGACGTGAAGCGAGACCCCGAGCTGGGCTGGCGCGTGTATCTCAAGGGCGGCACCGAGCCCACGGCGCGGTCCGCCAAAGATTGGCTCTGGGAGCTGAACGAGCTGGGCGCCGGCGAGATCCTGCTCACCTCCATGGACCGCGACGGCACCGGTGACGGCTTCGACCTGCCGCTGCTGGACTGGGCCTCGGAGCTGCCCATCCCCCTCATCGCCTCCGGCGGGGCGGGCCGCGAGGTCCACTTCCTCGAGGCCCTCGAGCACGGCGCCGACGCGGTCCTGGCCGCCACCCTCTTCCACGAGAACCTCCTGCCCATTCCCCGCCTGAAGGCCTACCTGGCCGAGCACGACCTCTCCATACGGATCTGACATGGACCTCAACAGCCTCACCTTCGGCCCCGACGGCCTCATTCCTGGCATCGTGCAGAGCCCCAGCGGCGAGGTGCGCATGGTGGCCTGGCTCAACCGCGAGGCCCTGCAGCTCACCCTGGACACGGGCTTCGTCACCTTCTGGAGCCGCTCCCGGCAGACCCTGTGGGTGAAGGGCGAGAGCAGCGGCAACCGGCTGAGGCTCCTCCAGGTCCGCCCCGACTGCGACGCGGACGTCCTTCTGATCCTGGCCGAGCCCGAGGGCCCCACCTGCCACCGCGGCACCGCCAGCTGTTTCGACGGCGAGGCCTGGCCCGCCACCCTGCCCTGGCTGGGCCGTCTGGAGGACCTGCTGCGCTCCCGCCAGGCCGCGGCGGACCTGAAGGGCAGCTACACGCAGAAGCTCTTCGCCCAGGGCCTCGACCGCATCGCCAAGAAGGTGGTCGAAGAGGCCGGGGAAGTGGTCATCGCCGCCAAGAACGACGACCGGGAGGACTTCCTGGGCGAGGCCGCGGACCTGATCTTCCACCTGGACATGCTGCTGCTGGCCAAGGGCGCAAGCCTGCTGGACGTGGTGGCGGTGCTCCAGCAGCGCCACGCGGACCGCACGGGAGGGCCCGCCTGATGCCCGTCCGCACCCCGCACTTCCCCGACCTGCTCTTCGGTCCCGCCGAGCGGCTCCGCCGCTGGGAGGACGCCCTCATGGGCCTGCTCGCCGCCCACGGCTACCGCGAGCTGCACCCCTCGCTGGTGCTGCGGGACACGGTGCCCGACGGCGCCCTGCGCTTCTTCGACGGCGACGAGCTGGTGGCCTTGCGCTGGGACTTCACCATGGCCCTGGCGGGCCTGCTGGCCCGGCGCTTCCCGGAGCCGCCGGAGCGCGTCTCCTACGCGGGCGCCGTCTTCCGGCGGCCCGTGCAGCCCTGGGAGGCCGTGGAGCGCTTCGAAGTGGGCTGCGAGCGCATCACCACCGAAGGCCAGTCCTCCACCGAGGCCGACGTGGAGCTGGCCCGACTGCTCATGGCCATCCCCGGCGTCCTGGGCCTGAAGAGCGCCATCCTGCACATGGGCAACGCGGCCCTCGTGCGGCGCCCCCTGGAGGCCGAGGGACTCTCCCCCGAGCTGGCCGCCGAGGTGGTGGCGGCCCTCTCCCGCCGGGCCCCGCACCGCGTGGCCCAGGCCCTGGAAGGCCACCCCTCCGCCGCGCGGCTCTCGGCCCACGCCCAGGCCCTGCTCTCCGAGCTGGACGGCCCCGCCAGCCTCGGCGCCCTCCGCGTCAGCCCCTACGCGGAGCTGCTGCAAGAGGAAGTGGACCACATGGACCGGGCCCTCCAGGCCCTGCTGCCCATCCTCCCGCCCAACCTGGAGCTGAGAGTGGACTTGGCCGACGTGGCCGGCCTGGACTTCTACACCGGCCCCACCCTGCGCCTCTGGGCGCCCGGAGCCCAGCAGGAACTGGCCGCCGGCGGCCGCTACGACCGCCTCTTCCCCGGCCTCGGCCGTCCCTGGAAGGCCGCGGGCTTCTGCGTGCGCCTGTCCCGCCTCCTGGACTTGGCCGAGACCCGGCCCGACCTCTTCGAGCAGCCCTGATGAACGCACCGGCCATCCTCATCGCCTTCCCCAAGGGCCGCCTCGGCGACGAGCTCGTCCCCCTGCTCGCCGGCACGCCCCTGGCCCTGGACGCCCAGGCCCTGAAGTCGCGGGTGCTGCGCATCCCCACGGCCACACCCGGTGTGTCGGCCCTGCTGCTCAAGGGCGCGGACCTGCCCCGCTACGTGGCCGCCGGGGTCGCCTCCCTGGGCATCGTGGGCTCGGACACCCTGGACGAGATGGACATGGACCTGCTGGAGCTGGCGGACCTGGGCTTCGGGGCCTGCCGCCTCTCGCTGTGCGCCCTGGCTGGGGTCTCCCTCGACGAGCTGCGCGCCAAGCCGCACCTGCGCCTGGCCACCAAGTTCCCCCGGGCCACCGAAGCCTGGCTCAGCCGCGAGGGCCTCACCGCCGAGCTGGTGCCCCTCAGCAGCAGCGCCGAGCTGGCGCCCCTGCTGGGCCTGGCAGACGCCATCGTGGACCTGGTGCAGACCGGCGGCACCCTCAAGGCCCACGGCCTCGTGGAGACCGCCATCCTGGGCCGCTCCAGCGCCCGCCTCGTCGCCGGCCGCGGCGCCTACCTCAGCGAACCCCGCCGCATCCGACCCCTCGCCGAAGCCCTCATCGCAGCGCTCAATGGCTGAGTTTGACAATGCTGAAACAAGACAAGAACTGATCACCGCCAAGACGCCAAGGCGCCAAGAAAGACAAAGACAAGGACTCAAGAAATAAACCACGAAGACCACAAAGCAGTGCCTGTCCGCTTTCTTCGTAGTCTTCCTGTCTTGGTGGTGATCATTTAGGCAATGGCTTTTTGCTTTTCCTGGCGACTTGGCGTCTTGGCGGTGAGTTTTTTTTCTTTCCCCGCTCAGCCGCTACCTTCGTCGGATCTGGTTGACGTCACGGACGGCGCCGCGGTCGGCGCTGGTGGCCATGAGGGCGTAGGCCTGCAGGGCGGCGGACACCTTGCGGGCGCGGGGCTTGGCGGGCTGCCAGGCGGCGTCGCCCTTGGCTTCCATGGCGGCGCGGCGGCGGGCCAGCTCGTCGTCACTCACGGCCAGGCGGATGCTGCGGGCGGGGATGTCGATCTCGATAGGGTCGCCCTCCTCCACCAGCCCGATGGCGCCGCCGTCGGCGGCCTCCGGCGAGGCATGGCCGATGGACAGGCCCGAGGTGCCGCCGGAGAAGCGGCCGTCCGTCAGCAATGCACAGGCCTTGCCGAGGCCCTTGGATTTCAGGTACGAGGTGGGGTAGAGCATCTCCTGCATGCCGGGGCCACCCTTGGGGCCCTCGTAGCGGATGACCAGCACATCCCCCGCCACGATGGTGTCGCCGAGGATACCCATCACGGCCGCGTCCTGGCTCTCGAAGACGCGGGCGCGGCCCGAGAACTGCCAGACGCTGGCGTCCACGCCGGCGGTCTTCACGATGCAGCCGTCGGCGGCGATGTTGCCGTAGAGCACCGCCAGACCGCCCTCGCGGGTGTAGGCGTTGGCGGAGTCGCGGATGCAGCCCCGGGCACGGTCCAGGTCCAGCTCTGGGTAGCGCCGGTCCTGGGAGAAGGCTTCCTGAGTCGGGACCCCGCCCGGAGCGGCGCGGAAGAAGTGGTGCACCTCGGGAGCCGTAGTGCGCATGACGTCCCAGCGGTCGATGGCTGCGCCGAGGGTGGGCGCATGCACCGTCGAGGCCTCGCGGTGCAGCAACCCCGCCCGGTCCAGCTCGCCCAGGATGCCGAAGATGCCACCGGCGTGGTGCACATCCTCCACGTGGTAGTCCTGGGTGGCCGGGGCCACCTTGCAGAGGCAGGGCACCTTGCGGGAGATGCGGTCCAGGTCGGCCATCTTGAAGTCGACGCCCGCCTCCTGGGCTGCGGCCAGCAGGTGCAGCACGGTGTTGGTGGAGCCGCCCATGGCCACGTCCAGGGCCATGGCGTTCTCGAAGGCGGCGAAGGTGGCAATGCCGCGCGGCAGCACCGAGCCGTCGTTCTGCTCGTACCAGCGGCGGCACAGGTCCACGATGCCCCGGCCCGCCTCGAGGAAGAGCCGCTTGCGGTCGGCGTGCGTGGCCACCACGGTGCCGTTGCCGGGCAGCGACAGGCCCAGGGCCTCGGTGAGACAGTTCATGGAGTTGGCGGTGAACATGCCCGAGCAGGAGCCGCAGGTGGGACAGGCCGAGCGCTCGAAGCTGTCCACCTCCGCGTCCGTGACCTTGCTGTCGCCGGCCTTGATCATGGCGTCGATGAGGTCCACGGCGATGGTCTTGCCCTGCCACTGCACCTTGCCCGCCTCCATGGGCCCACCGGACACGAAGATGGTGGGGATGTTCACCCGCAGCGAGGCCATGAGCATGCCCGGCGTGATCTTGTCGCAGTTGGAGATGCACACCATGGCGTCGGCGCAGTGGGCGTTGACCATGTATTCCACCGAGTCGGCAATCAGGTCCCGGGAGGGCAGCGAGTAGAGCATGCCGTCGTGCCCCATGGCGATGCCGTCGTCGATGGCGATGGTGTTGAACTCCTTCGCGATGCCCCCGGCCGCCTCGATCTCGCGCGCCACCAGCTGCCCCAGCTCCATCAGGTGCACATGCCCCGGCACGAACTGCGTGAAGGAGTTGACCACGGCGATGATGGGCTTGCCGAAGTCGCCTTCCTTGACGCCCGTGGCCCGCCACAGGGCCCGGGCCCCCGCCATGTTGCGGCCATGGGTCGAAGTCAGCGAGCGGTAGGCGGGCATGGACACTCCAGGAAAGATTGGCTACCGCAGGGCGAACCACAGGGAACCAGAGTGAATTCTACCGAAGACAGGCCTAGGCCATCCCCTTCCTCCCTGTCGAAACCGCAAATCCGGGCAGAAAAGAAACAAGAACGTTTTAACCACAAAAAACACAAAGGACACAAAGAAGAACGGCAAGCGAACCCGGTCCTTTTTTGTGCCCTTTGTGTTCTTTGTGGTTAATTATTCATTTTATTCTTTCCTGCAGTGTTCTGTGGTTGCTTGGCCAGTTTCAGGCCGGGACTGTGCCATACACGTTGTCGCGCTGCCAGGGCTGATAGCCGGCGGCGCGGATCATGCGCTCCATCTCTTCGCGGTTCACGCTGTAGCAGGTGCCGGCGGCGCTGACGACGTTCTCCTCGAGCATGAGGCTGCCCATGTCATCGCAGCCGTAGTGCAGGGCGAGCTGGCCGGTCTTGCGGCCCATGGTGACCCAGCTGCTCTGGAGGTGGGTGAAGTTGTCGAGGAAGATCCGCGCCACGGCGATGGTGCGCAGATATTCCACGTCCGTGGGCTTGGGCACCTTGCCCTCCCAGGGGGTGTGGCCGCTCTGGAAGGGCCAGGCCGCGAAGGCCGTGTAGCCTCCGCCATTGCCCCGGGCCAGGGCCCGGTCCTGCTGGTCCCGCAGGGCCTGCAGGTGCTCGATGCGCTCGGCCAGGGTCTCGGTGATGCCGAACATCATGGTGCCCGTGGTCTTCACGCCCTCTTCGTGGGCCGCCTCCATGACCTCCAGCCACTTCTCGCGGTTGCCCTTCAGGGGCGCGATCTTCTTGCGGATCCGGTCCACCAGGATCTCGGCGCCACCCCCGGGGATGGAGCCCAGGCCCACGTCCCGCAGGTCGGCGATGGTCTTGCGGAGACTCTGCCCGCTGAGCTTCGCCATCATCTGGATCTCGACGGGTGAGAAGCCGTGGACCCAGATGCCCAGGTCCTCGTGGAGGTAGTGCACCAGGTCCAGGTAGTAGGCCCAGGGCAGGTCCGGGTTCACGCCGCCCTGCAGCAGGAAGCCGGTGCCGCCAAGGGCCCGGGTCTCCTCGGCCTTCTGCTTCAGCTGGTCCTTGGTCAGGACGTAGCCGCGGCTGTCGCCGGGCTTGTGGTAGAAGGCGCAGAAGGTGCAATAGACGTTGCAGACGTCCGTGTAGTTCACGTTCCGGTCGATAACGTAGCTGGCGCGGGCCGGGTCGTTGTGGCGGTCGCGGACGGCCGTGGCGGCCACGGCGAGATCCGGCAGCTCCGCCTGCTCCAGCAGGGCCAAGGCCTCGGCCGCGGAGACCCGCCGGCCCCGGATCACCTCTTCCAGGATCGCTTCACACGGCGCAAGGCTCGTGGTCATGCCTAGACCTTGTACCCCATCACCTGGAGGCAGCGCTGGCACACGCACTCCTGGCCTTCCACCCCGTGCTGGAAGTGCTCAAGGGTGTAGGCGCAGCGGCACTTCTCGCAGATCTGGGTCGGATCGGTGCAGGTCTTGGGTGCGTAGAGATGCGTGGGATCGGGCATGGGAGACTCCAGACACTACAGGATAACGTGATCAAGGTCGGCGCCAGGAAGACCAAACCTGATCCATTCACAAAAAGGCCCCGTGTCGCGGGGCCTTTTTGATCTGAAAACCGCAGGCTTTCAGCGGCCTACTCCTCAGCCGTCACCGCCTTGGCGCTCTCGTGCGGGTGCGTGTTGCGCTTGCCCTGGTGCTTGTGGGCCTGGACATCGAGCTTCTCGATGGCCTGGGTGATGCTGGCATACATGTCGGCGGTGGTGGCCGAGGCGACGAAGGCGCTGGCGCGGGTCTTGAGGGTGATCTCGGCCTCGTGCCGGTGCTTCTCCACGCCCAGGATCACGTGGACGTCGATGATGTCGTCCAGGTAGGTGGCCAGCTTGTCCAACCGCTCTTTGGTGAACTGCTTCAGGGGCTCGGTGAGCTCCACGTGGCGGCCGGTGTAGTGGACCTTCATGGGACACTCCTGAAAGGGGCCGGGTGGCCCGGAACTGAGGACTCCGGCCGTCTTATCGGCGCCGGCGCTGGGAAGCTGGAGGAATCTTGAGCTCCTCCCGGTATTTGTTGACGGTGCGGCGGGCCACCTTGATGGCATCCCGCTCCAGCAGTCCGGCGATGGCCTCGTCGGACAGGGGCTTGGCAGGATCCTCAGCCTGCACGAGGGCCTTGATGCGGTGCTTGACCACGGTGGCCGAGATGTCGGTGTCCTTGGGCCGGGCCGAGAAGAAGTAGTTCAGGTCGAACAGTCCCTGGGGCGTGTGGATGGTCTTTGCCTTCACCACGCGGCTGATGGTGCTCTCGTGGAAGCCGGTGGCCTCGGCGACGTCCCGCAGCACCATGGGCCGCAGGTATTCGATGCCGTGCTCAATGAATTCCTTCTGCAGGTCCACGATCTGGGCGGAGACGCGCAGGACGGTGCGGTTCCGGTCCTCCACGCCGCGGATGAAGTCCCGGGCGCTGCGGAAGCGCTCGCGGATGAAGTCCTTGTCGGACTTGGCCTCGCTGGAGGCCATGAAGCGCGGATACTCGCCGTTCACCCGGAGCCGGGGCAGCCCCTCGTCGTTGAGGTAGACCTTCCAATTGCCATCCTCGCCCTTCAGCACCACCACGTCCGGCTTCACCACCCGCTCGCCCTCGGGGTCGAAGGCCCGGCCCGGCGAGGGGTTGAGGTGCTTCAGCTGGTCCATGGCCAGGGCCAGCTCCTCCTCGGTGCAGCCCAGGGCCTTGCGGAGCTTTCCGCTGTCGCGCTGGGACAGCAGCACCGAGAAGTCCTGGATGATGCGCACAGCCAAGTCATCGGGCTCCGCCCCCGCGTGGCGCAGCTGCAGCAGCAGGGACTCCTGCACCGTGTAGCAGCCCACGCCCGAAGGATCGAACTCCTGCAGCACCTCCACCGCGGCGAGCAGGTCCTCCAGGGACACGCCCAGATCCGCGGCCAGGGTCGCCGGCGTGGCCTCCACGGAAGGCTGGTCGGGATCGATGCGGAGGAAGCCCTTGGGATCCAGCCGGTCGATGAGACGCTCCACCAGGGGCGCCCGGGGATCCTCGTGCTCCAGGGTCTCGTAGAGCTGACCCACCAGGTGGTCCTGCAGGGACTCAAAGGCGCTGAGCCGGTCCTCCCAGGAGAGGCGGTCCTCGTCGGGCAGGTTGCTGGTGCGGGGCAGATCCTGGTCCCAGCTGTTCTCGGCGCCCAGCTCCGTCTCCTGGACCTGGGCCACGCCCTCCTCAGTGAATTTCTCCAGGTCGCTTTCGGGGTTCATCTCGCCTGCCGAGTCCAGCATCGGTCCCAGGTCGCTGATGTCCACCCCCTCGGGCAGATCCCCGCCGTCGGAGACCTGATCCACCGGGGACTCGGTCAGGTCCGAGTCGCGGCCCTCCTCGATGGCCTCCAGGGTCGGGATGTCGTCGGCGTCCTCGGCCAGCTCCAGCAGGGGGTTCTCCTCCAGCTCCCGCTCGATGGTCTGCGACAGCTCCTGCAGGTTCATCTGCCAGAGCTTCAGCTTCAGCTGCATGGCCGGGGTGAGGGCGAGGGTCTGGCTCTGGGCCAGCCGCTGGGAAAGGAAAGGGCCCGCCATCAATCCAACCTGAACCGATCGCCCAGGTAGACCCGACGGATGTCGGGGTCTTCTGCGATCTCACTGGGCAAGCCGTTCTTCATGATCATCCCGTCCGCCAAGATATAGGCCCGGTCGGCGATCTGCAAGGTCTCCCGGACATTGTGGTCCGTGATAAGGACGCCGATTCCCCGGGCCTTCAGGTCCCCGATCAGGCCCTGGATTTCGAGCACGGACTTGGGATCCACGCCGGCAAAAGGCTCATCCAGCAGCATGATGCGGGGCTCGGTCACCAGCGCCCGGGCCAGCTCGCAGCGCCGCCGCTCGCCACCCGACAGGCTCATGCCCAGGGTGTCGCGCACTTTCTCGAGGTGGAAGTCCGCCAGCAGCCGTTCGCAGCGTTCCTTCTGCTGGGCCTTGGGGATGGGCTGCAGCTCCCCCAGAGCCATGAGGTTCTCCCACACAGTGAGCCCCCGGAAGACACTCGATTCCTGGGCCAGGTAGCCGATGCCGAGCCGCGCCCGGCGGTGCATGGGCAGGGCCGTCACATCCTGGCCGAGCCACCGGATGCCCCCCCGGTCCGGGGCCTCCACCCCGACCACCATGTAGAACGTCGTGGTCTTGCCGGCGCCGTTGGGACCGAGCAGGCCCACCACCTCGCCCGTGCCCACGCAGAGGCTGACGTCCCGCACCACGGTGCGGTCGCCATAGCGCTTCTGGAGGTTCACGGCCTCGAGACACGGAGGTTGATCGGTCATGGCTCTATCAGAACACACTGGTCGGTCGATGGCCCACCCGGGCGGCCGCTACCGGACCACCCGGCCCGGGGTATAGGGCGCATGGGCGGCCTCGAGGGCGTCCTCCAGACTCTTGAGGGACGCCAGGGCCGCGTCGAACCGCCCGCCAAGCGCCTTCAGGCCCCCCTCCGCCCAGGCCAGATTCTGGCCCTGGGAGGCCGTGGGCAGCTGGGTGGTGCCCCAGACACTGTAGGTGACCTCCTGGATCCGGTCGAGGATGCCGGGGCTCGTGGGCTCCTGACGCGCGGCCACGGTGGCGTCGCCATGCAGCAGGTCGCCCAGGTCCTTCAGCTCGAAGCTCAGCAGGCGCGCCTTCTCCAGCAGGCTCGGGTCGGCGGCCGGGGTCTCGAGGAGCGCCTTGCGCACGTGGTCCACCCGGTTCCGGGCCTCGGCAAGGCCTTCCCCGACCCCCTGCGCCCGGCGCTGGGCCTCGCCCATGCGGGCACAGAAGGCGCTGAACTCCACCCACTGGGCGGGCGTGAGCCGGTCGGCATCCAGGGGCTTGACCTCGAAGGCCACGGGACCGGCCACGGGCTTGAGCACGCCGTCGATCTGAAGGGCCAGGCTGGCCTGATAGCGGCCAGGGGCGGCCAGGGCGCCGTGGGCGCCGTAGTCCCAGGGATCCCGCTCGTCGGCCACCTTCAGCCGGATCGGCGCGGGGCTGGGCAGGCGCAGGTCCCAGGCCAGGCGGTGCAGGCCCTCCCCGGCCTTGCCGCTGATGCGGCGGATGACCTGGCCGTCGGCGGCGCTGATGGTCAGCACGGCGGCGGGCTTCGACTCCCGGTCCTCGGCCCGCAGGGCGTCCCAGGACGGCATGACTGGATCCTTGCCCGCCTTGACGGCCTCCTTCTCCTGGGCCTGGCGCTGCTCCTTCTTGGTCTTGGGCTCGGTCTTCACGTGGTAGGTGAACACCGCGCCGAAGGGCGGGTTGGGCGACAGGAAGAGCGAGTCGCCCTGGAAGGACTTCCCGGGTCCCCCGAAGGGCACGGCGGGGACGTAGGCCAGGGCGGGTCGCAGGCCGAAGAGGTGGGCCTCGCGGTCCAGGTCCTCGGCCTTGGCCTCGCGCAGGGGCGTCAGGTCATCCAGGACGTAGAAGCCGCGGCCGAAGGTGGCCACCACCAGGTCCCCTTCCCGAGCCTGGATGGCCAGGTCCTTCACGGCGATGGTCGGCAGGTCCTTGAACTTGGACCAGGCCTTGCCCGCGTCGAGGCTGAAGTAGAGGCCGAACTCCGTGCCGCAGTAGAGCAGCCCCTCCCGCGCCGGGTCCTCCCGGACGGTGTAGACGCTGCCGCGCTCGGGCAGTCCGGCCCCGAGGGACTCCCAGCTGCGGCCGCGATCCCGGGAGCGCAGCAGGTAGGGCTTGAAGTCCCCGGCCTTGTGGTTGTCAAAGGCGGCGTAGACCGTCCCGGCCTGGTGCGGGCTGGCCGCAAGACAGGAGACATAGGTCTGGTCCGGCACGCCGGGGAAGCGGTCCAGCTTGCGCCAGGCCTGACCGCCGTCCTCGCTGGTCTGCAGGAGGCCGTCGTCGGTGCCCACGTAGAGCATCCCCTCGGCCTTGGGACTCTCCGCCAGGGCCACGATGTTGCCGAAGAAGCTGGTGGAGGCATTGCGCGCAACTGCATCCACACTTTGGACTTTGTCCATGAGCTTCATGCGACTCCGGTCGAGGCGCCGGGTCAGATCCGGGCTCACGGCCTTCCAGCTCTCACCCCGGTCGTCGGTGCGGAAGAGCTGCTGCGCGGCGAAGTAGAGCCGCTTGCTGCTGTGGGGGCTCAGCAGCAGCGGGGCGTCCCAGTTCCACTTGTAGGGCGCCTCGCCGGGGGCCGGCTGAGGCACGATTGACACCCCTTCGCCGGTGCGCCGGTCGAAGCGGACCAGGCCGCCGTATTGGCTCTCGGAGTAGACCGTGTTCGGGTCCGTGGGATCCACCTGGGTGTAGAAGCCGTCCCCGCCCCGGGTCACGAACCAGTCGAAGCCCGTGGCGCCGTGCAGGTTCCGGGTGCGGCTGGGGCCGCCCATGGTGAAGTTGTCCTGGGTGCCGCCGTAGATGGTGTAGAAGGGCCGGGACTCGTCCACGGCCACCCGGTAGTACTGGATGATCGGGAGGTTGGCCTTGAACTCCCAGGTGGCGCCCCGGTCGCGGCTCTCGTAGACGCCGCCGTCGCAACCGGAAACCAGGCGGTCGGTGTTCGCGGGGTCGATCCACAGAGCGTGGTTGTCCACGTGCTTGGATTTCTCGCCCACCCGCCGCCAGGTCTTGCCGCCGTCCTCGGTCACCTGCATCCAGGTGTCCATGGAGTAGACCCGCTGGGGCTCCTTCGGATCACAGATGAGCTCCTGGTAGTACTGGGCGCTGCCGCTCACCTGCTCGCTGCGCCGCTCCCAGTTCTGGCCGCCGTCCAGGCTGCGGAAGAAGCCGCCGGCCTTGTTGGCGGCCTCGATGGTGGCGTAGACCGTGTCCGGCGCGCCGGCGGGAATGGCGAGGCCGATGCGGCCCAGGTCCTCCTTGGGCAGGCCTTCCTTCAGGCGGGTCCAGGTCTGGCCGCCGTCGGTGCTCTTGTGGATGCCGGCGCCGGGGCCCCCATCCACCATGCCCCACACGTGGCGGCGGCGCTGGTAGGTGGCGGCGTAGAGCACGTCTGGGCTGCGGGGATCCTGCAGCACGTCCGTGACGCCGGTGTGGGCATCGACCGTCAGGATGGCCTTCCAGGTCTTCCCCCCGTCGGTGGTCTTGTAGAGCCCCCGGTCGCCACCCTCCTTCCAGAGCGGGCCCTGGGCAGCCACGTAGACCACCTTGCTGTCCCGCGGGTCCACCAGGATCTTGGCGATGTGCTCGCTGGCCTTCAGGCCCAGGTTCTCCCAGTGCTGGCCGCCGTCCAGGCTGCGGTAGACGCCGTCGCCGTAGGCCACCGAGCGCTGGCTGTTGTTCTCGCCGGTGCCCACCCACACGACGTTGGAGTCCCTGGGATCGACTGTGACGCAGCCGATGGAAAACGACGCCTCCTTGTCGAAGACCGGCTTCCAGGTGGTGCCCGCGTTCACGGTCTTCCAGAGGCCGCCCGAGGCCGCCGCCACGTACCAGGTGTCCGTCTTGCGAGGATCCACGGCGATGTCCCCCACCCGGCCCGAGGTGACAGCGGGACCGATGCTGCGCAGGGGCAGCGCTGCCAGGGGCGAGCCCTTGGCGGCCGCCTCGTCCTTGTCGCCGGGCGCCGCAGCGACCAGGGGAGCCACCGCCAGGAGCAGGGCCAGGAGCGGGAGCGAACGGAACCGGGGCATGGTGCCTCCTAATACGATGGAACCACCATCATGCCTGAGATGAATGCCCCTTCAAGACAACTCTGCGGGCCCTCACCAACCCGAACCGGTGCCCTTGCCGCGCACCCGCCCCTGCCACTTCACGGTCTGGGGACCGGGCTCAAGTTCCAGGGCATCACCCTGCCCTTCCCCCAGCCGCCCGCGCAGCATCACCGCCCCCTGGGCCTGCACGAGCTTCACCGAACGGTCTGCGCCGACGGTGACCGTCACGGTGTCCGCCGCCAGTCGCCAGCCCTGGCCCTGGCACTCCACGTTGCCGCTGAGCACGACCTTCTGGGCCTCGCTCTGGCCCCGCTCGGCCCGCAGGACCAGGTCCCCGTCCGGGGCCGCCAGGGTGCCGCTGAGGCCCTCGGGGAAGCTGACCACCTCGCCCCGGCGCAGGATGCGGGGACCTGAGAGCCGCTCCCGCAGGCGGCTCCAGGCGGCCGGGCGGCCGGTGAGCGTCCAGAGCGCGTCCTCCCAAACCAGCCGGGCGCCGCGCACGCTGCCGCCGGTGAAGAGGTTCACCTGCACAGGTCCCTCGATGGTCCAGCCGCGGGGATCGCCCTGGCCCGCGCCGCCCGTGAAGGTGCCATCCTCACCGCGCCCTAGCACAGGGCTCTGGAGCTTCCAGCGGCGGGTGGCTCGCTCCACCTCGATGCGCGGGGAGGAGAGGCTGCGACGCCCCCAGGTGAGCACGGCCTGGCCCTCGGCCACGGCATGCCCCACGGCCAGGTTGTCCGGCAGGTCCCGCCCCGCCGCCTCCCGCATGAGCACCCGGGGAGCCCGCAGGACCAGACGCTGGCCTTCCACGGGCTGGTCCCAGAGGACGCTGCCTTCAAGACGCAGGCCCGCGGGGGTCCAGCGCGCCCCCTCGGTGCTGAGCTGTTCTTCGCCGGTGGGCAGGCTTCGGCGGGCTCGGAAGCGCCGGAACTCCACCTGCTGGAAAGTCGCGCCAGGCGCCGGCCGGGGGGCCACGCCGCCCTGGGCGTCGCCGTGCCAGCCATCGCTGCGCTGGAAGGCCAGGGGCCCGGGCCAGCTCACCTGATCCGGCGTCAGGTCCGCCACGCTGGCCTGCAGGGAGCCCTCGCTCAGGGTGGCCTTCACGCCCTCCAGGTGGCCCGTGAGAAAGCCGGGGGTGGCCCACAGGCGGTCGGCGTCCATGCTGCGCAGGGTGGCCGGGGCGGCCCGGTTCGGGGGCGCCTGCCAGCGCACGGGACCGCGGTCCACCCGGAGGCGGCCGTCGGCTTCGCGCCGCCAGCCCGTGGGCAGGTCCCAGACGCCCTGCACGGAGCCCTCAAGCGACTCCCAGCGCAGGGGCGCCAGCCCCTCCCACTCGCCACCGGTCCACCGCAGCGCCGGACCTTCGCCTTCGATGCGGCCCTTGCCGAGGGGGGTGGTGGTCCCGGGCTGGGCCACGCCCAGCTCCATGGGGGCCTGGAGCGTCCACACGCCCGCCTGGCGCCGGGCCTTGGGCGAGAGCAGACGCCACTGGCCCGCGGGCTCGTCGAGGCTGCCCCTCACGCGGTCCAGGCGCAGGTCATCTTCCGTTCCGGCGATGGTCTTGTAGGAGAGCACCATGCGGTTGGGCCCGAGCTGCTCGGTGAGGGTCCCGATACTGCCCAGGGTGCCCTCGCCGAAGAGGGGATCGCCGCCGCTGGTGCGCCCCGGCATGCCGTCCACCCCCTGCACCAGGAACCGGGCGGTGAGGACCAGGGTGCCCGCGACCAGAGCCCAGCCCAGGCCCCGCCAGAGGGGATGCCGCGCGGGCGGGACCGCCTGGAGCAGGCTGTAGAGACTCACGGCGCCGCCAGGGGTGTGTCCACCAGCCAGGAACGGCCCCAACGGTCGCTGTCCTGGGGCGTGGCGGCCAGGCAGAGGCGGTCGCCCGGCTGGGGCTGCGCGGGGCGGCCTTCGCCCGCGAACCAGGTAACGGAACCCTTCACGCCGGACAGCCCCAGCCGCCAGTGGTCCGCGCTGAACACCACCGACTTCTCGACGATGCCCTCCAGCCGCGCCAGCACCGGCGCGAAGCCCTGGCCGAAGGGCTCCAGCCGGGCCAGGGAGCCATCGGCCGCCAGCTCCGTGGGATTCCCGTCCAGCAGCAGGTGAGGCACCTCGCGGCCCAGGGCCTGCTCGGCGGCGCCGCGCTGGAGGGCCGAGCGCACAAAGGGGAACCGGGCCGCCTCGAAGCTGAGCCCCGCCGCCGCCTTGTGGCCGCCGCCGCCCAGGGTGAAGGGCTGCGCCATGGCCAGCAGCGCGCCCAGGTCATAGCCTTCCGGGGCCCGGAGGCTGCAATGGGCCACGCCGTCGACCACGGTGCAGACCCCGGAGGGTCGGCCACTGGCGCGCATGCGCTGGCCCGCCACGATGCCGATGACGCCCTTGTGGGCAGTGGGCTCCAGCACCAGGTCGAAGGCCTCGCCGCCCGGGGGTGGCAGCTGGCGGGTGAGGGCCTGCTGGGTGGCGCGGCGCTCGGCGTTCAGGGCCTCCACCCGCACCATCAGGCTCGCGGCTTCGTCGGCATCCCGGGTCAGCAGCAGGCGCACCGCATCCTCGGCCCCGCCCATGCGGCCCACGGCATTGAGCCGCGGCCCCACGCCAAAGGCGATGTCCT
>JAAXXS010000003.1 GCA_013334395.1 Holophagaceae bacterium
TCGTGAGGGGGGTGACGGGGACGGGGGTGCCGCTCGTGACGGCGCCCACGCCATGGTCGATGGTGCCGCTGCCATTGGAGAACGTGGCCGTCAGGGAAACGGCGGTGCCCGCGGTGATGCTGGCCAGGGTGGCACTGAGGCTGCTGATGGTTGGCGCGAGGGTGGGCGGCTGCGGATTCGGGGCCGGGCCGCTAGACTCCCGGCAACCCAGGAGCAGGGCCAGGAAAACCGCGAAGACTGGCAAAAGTTTACGAATCATCCACTCACACCGGCGCAGCCATCCACGCTGCATTAGCCTAAGTGTTTTGTCGTATGAGTCGATGGCAAAGGGTAGTTCTGACAGGGCTTTGGGCGATTTGTCCAAATTTATTATTATTACCCGCCGAGGTCTCCTGGTTTTGGCAACCCCTTCACCCTCTGTCCCTTGCTGCGGGGATCGCCCTGCGGCGGATTTGACCTGAGCCTGAGGCGGCCCGATGACAGGGGTCCGAGCGTGGTGTTGAGCGAGCCTGGGCCCTTGTCTAGACAGGAAGGGTAGCTGTGGGATCATGGGTTCCCTTTACGGAGCGCCCATGAATCCCGCCCTGCTGACCCGCGATGCCCTGACCCAGTTCGCCTCGGAGAACCGCGAGAGCTTTGAACATGAGCTGAAGACCCTGGTGGAGATCCCCTCGGTCAGTGCCGATCCGGCCCATCAAGGCGATGTGCGCCGCTGCGCCGAGGCGGCCCGGGCCCTCTTCGAGCGGCACGGCGGCAAGGCCGAGATCCTGGAGACCAGCGGCAATCCATTCGTCCACGGGTGGTTCGGGGAGGATCCCAGCCAGCCCACGATCACCGTCTACAACCACATGGACGTGCAGCCCGCCAACGAACCCGAGTGGACGGCGGAGCCCTTCAGCTTTGTGGTGGATGGCGACACCTACCGGGGCCGCGGCAGCACCGACGACAAGGGCCCGGCTGTCACCGCCTTCTTCGGCGCCCTGGCGGCCCGCCGGGCAGGCGTGCCCCTGAACATCCACTTCCTGTGGGAGACCGAGGAGGAGATCGGCTCGCCCAGCTTCGCCAGCGGCCTCAACCTGCACCAGGCGCGTCTGAAGACCGACGCCATCGTGGTGAGCGACACGGTCTGGATCACCCGGGGTAAGCCCAGCACGCCTGCAGGCCTGCGGGGCCTCAAGGGTTTCCGCCTCACCCTGGAGACCGCGGACCACGACCTGCACAGCGGCGTGGTGGGCGGGGCCGCCCGCAACCCCCTGGCTGAGCTCATCAAGGTGGTCGCCGCCATGATGGACGGCGAGACCGGCAAGGTGAAGATTCCGGGCTTCTACGACGAGGTGGTCAAGCCCAGCAAGCAGGAGCTCGAGGAGTGGGCCAACGCCGGCTTCAGCGTCGAGACCTTCAAGAAGGACCACATGATCACAGGTATGCGCACCGAGGACCCGCTGAAGGTCATGAAGCGCGTCTGGGGTCGGCCCACCATGGAAGTCCACGGCGTTGTGGGTGGCTACACGGGCCCCGGCATCAAGAGCGCGGTCCCGCCCCGGGCCGAGGTCAAGCTGAGCTGCCGCCTGGTCCCCGCCATGGACGAGCAGAAGACCATCGAGCGCATCCGCACCTTCGTGGCCAAGCACTTCCCCGATGTCCAGTTCCACGAGGAGCACGGCCTGGCCCCCTTCAGCGGCCACGTCACCGGCCCCTACGCCGAGGCCATCAAGGACGCCTACCGCTTCGCCTTCGACGCGCCCTGCTCCTTCACCCGCGAGGGTGGCAGCATCGGCGCCGTGAAGACCATGGAGGACCTCCTGGGCTGCCAGGTGTTCTTCCTGGGCCTGAGCCTGCCCAGCCACGGCTACCACGCCCCCAACGAGAACTACGACTGGGAGCAGGCCAGCGGTGGCATGGCCGCCTTCGCCCACTACTTCCAGACGGTGAGTGCGATCAAGCACTAGGAGCAGTTACTCGCGAAAATCGTCGGCCCACGGCCGGCGATTTTCGTTAGAAGGTGCCTTGGACCAGGCCTCCATCCACCAGCAGGCTCTGACCGGTGAGGTAGGACGCGGGCTGGCTGCACAGGAAGGCGATCACGGCGCCGACCTCCTCTGGTCGGCCGATGCGGCCCACGGGAATGGACTCGGCCTGGCGGGCGAAGTGCTCCTCCGGCGTGATGCCGGAAGCCTTGGCCTTCACCTCCGCCAGGTGGAGCTGCCGGTCGGTCATGACGTGGCCAGGCAGCAGGGCGTTCACCGTGATGCCGTCCCGGGCGGTCTCCATCGCCAGGGTGCGAGTGAGCCCCGAGAGCCCCGCCCGCAGCGTCGAGCTGATGGTGAGCAGGGGATAGGGCTGTTTCGCGACAAGGCTGGTGATGTGGACGATGCGCCCCCACTGCTGGCCCCGCATGCCCGGCAGCACCAGGCGGGTCATGCGCACCACGTTCAGGAGGGTGGAATCCACCCCCGCGCACCAGTCGGCATCGGTGAGGTTGGCGAACTCCGCGGCCTTGGGGCCGCCGGTGTTGGTGACGAGGATCGCCACTGGTCCCAGCTCCGCTTCCGTGGCCTGGTGCCAGCGGACTAGATCCGCCGCCGAGCTGACGTCCACCGGGGTGGCCAGCACGGGCACGCCGAGCGCCTCCAGCTCCGCCCGGGTGGCAGCCAGCGCCTCGGCACCCCGCCCACAGATCGAGACGGCGCAGCCCTCCGCCGCCAGCGCGTGGGCCGCGGCCCGACCCAGCCCCTTGCTGCCGGCGGCCACCATGGCCACTCTCCCTGCGATGCCCAGCTGCATGGCGACCTCCAGGGCTCCAGCATAGGGCAGGCCGCTTTGTTGATGACAGCGGCCCGGCCCTCTCCGACCATGGGGCATGGTGCGCGCATCCGATCGGACCCCCCTCTTCCTGCTGGCCGCGGTTGGCCTTGCCTTTGTCGTGCTGGGCTGGTCGCCGAAGGCCGACCGCTTCACGTGGTTCATGGAGAACCTGCCGGTGCTCGTCGGGGTGCCGGTGCTCCTCGCCACCCACCGGCGCTTCCCCCTCTCGACCCTGCTCCAGGTCCTCATCGCCCTCCACTGCCTGGTGCTCATGGTGGGCGGCTACTGGACCTACGCCGAGGTTCCCGCGGGCCACTGGGTCAAGCAGGTCCTGCACCTGGCCCGCAACCCCTATGACCGGCTGGGCCACCTCTTCCAGGGCTTCGTGCCGGTGCTGCTCTTCCGGGAGGTGCTGCTGCGCAAGGGCGTGCTGAAGCCCGGCCCGTGGTCGGCCTTCGTCCTGATCCTGATGGTCCTCGGCCTCAGTGCCGCCTACGAGCTGCTGGAGTGGCAGACCGCGGTCTGGACCGGCAGCTCCGCAGACGCCTTCCTGGGCTCCCAGGGCGACCCTTGGGATACCCAGTGGGACATGGCCTGCGCCCTCATCGGCGCCAGCGCCGCCCTGGCCACCCTGAGCCGAATCCAGGACCGGCAGATCCAGCGGCTGGCCGCCATGGGCCCGGATGGCGGCTGATACCATCCAGGCATGACCGTCGTCCCCACCGAGCCCCCCGGATGCTGAACCCCGCGGCCCTGCAGCTCGCGGCGGAGTTGGGCGGCACCCTGCTCCGCACCGAGGGCGGCACCCTGCTGCTGGTGGAGCGCCTCCGGGCCCACGGCCTGCCCCAGGTGCTGGTGCTGGGACGCGACGCCGCAGATCTCAGCGCGCCCCTGGAAGCTGCGGCGCGGGCCCAGTCCCGGGGGCTCGATCTGAACCTGCTCGCCCTGCTGCCCCTGCCGGGCTGCGACCTCACCGCCGCCCTGGCCGCCAACCAGCGCCGTATCGGCGCCCTGGTGGCGGCCCTGGACGCGGGCCTGCCCTGGCTCTCGGACCAGCCGATGCTCGTCCGCAGGCTCCCGGGCCGGGCCTTCCGGACGGCGCCGGTGCCCCTCCCGAAGGCGCCCATGGGTCCCCTGGAGAAGGCCGAGCTGAAGCTGCTGCTGACGGACTGGGGCTCGGACCGGCGCAAGCGGATCTTCCGCCGCCCGGAGTGGCAGGAGGTCCCGACTTTGGACGGCTGCGGCTTTGAGGTGGACCTCTGGCCAGGCGTACCCATGCCGGAGGGGGCGTTGCTGCGGGTGTCCCCCCTGGAGCTGCCCTGCGCCACCCCCCTGACGGATGTCCTGCGGGGAGCCCTCCGGGGCGCCACCGGAGCCCCCGTGCCCTTTCTGCCCCTGCCCGCGGATCCGGCGCCGCTGCACGCCCTGCGGCTGCTCACGGCGGAGATCGCCGCTTTCCGGGGGCCAGTGGCAGCCTGGGAGGGAGCCCTGGCTGGACTGGCGGCCCTGCCCGCACCGGCGCACTTCTGCGGCCGCTGCTGACCCCGAGAAGCTAGGCTAGAAGCCATGTCTCCAGCTCCCACCCCCCTGAGCGCTCTCCCTGACCCGGCGGCCTGAGGTGGACCTCAACGGCGATCCCCGCACGGTCCTGACCCTCGACGCCGGGGGCACCACCTTCGTGTTCGGCGCCATGCGCGGCGGCCAGCCCATCCTCCCGCCCGTCACCCGGCCCTCGCAGGGCCACGATCTGGCCCTCTGCCTGCGTGGCATCGAGGATGGCTTCCGGGATGCCTGGGAGCGCTGCAGCGGCGCCGCGGCCATCAGCTTCGCCTTTCCAGGCCCCGCAGACTATCCCAACGGAGTCATCGGCGACCTGGTGAACCTGTCGGGCTTCCGGGGCGGCGTGCCCCTGGGCCCGCTGCTGGAAGACCGCTTCGGCGTGCCGGTCCTGCTCAACAACGACGGGGATCTCTTCACCTATGGGGAAGCCCTAGGCGGCCTGCTGCCCGAAGTGAATGCCGCCCTGGCCGCGGCGGGCAGCCCCAAGCGGTTCCACAACCTCATCGGCGTCACCTTCGGCACGGGCTTCGGCGGAGGTCTCGTCAGCAGAGGCCAGCTCTTTCTGGGAGACAACGCCGCGGGCATGGAGGTGCGCGCCCTGCGGCACCGCCTGGAGGCCGACTGCGATTCGGAAGAGGGCATCTCCATCCGTGGGGTGCGCCGGGTCTATGCCGAAGCGGCGGGCCTGGACCCCGCCGAGGTCCCCAGCCCTCGGGAGCTCGCGGAGATCGGCCTGGGCCTGCAGCCCGGCCCCCGCGCCGCGGCCTGCGCGGCCTTCGCAGCCCTGGGAGAGGTGGCTGGCAACGCCTTGGCTGAAACCCTCGCCCTGCTGGACGGCCTGGTGGTGGTCGGTGGCGGCCTGAGCGGCGCCGCCCCCCTCTTCCTCCCAGCCTTGGTGGCTGAGATGAACGCCCTCTACACCAACCGGGAGGGCCGGGTCCGCCCGCGTACTGAGCTGCAGGCCTTCAACCTGGAGGACCCCGCCAGCCGCACGGCCTTCCTCCAGGGCGACGTCCGCCAGTTGTCGGTGCCGGGCACGGACCGCAGCGTTTCCTACGATGCGCTCAAGCGGACGGGCGTCGGGCTCACCCGGCTGGGCACCAGCCAGGCCACGGCCCTGGGCGCCTATGCCTACGCCCTGAGCTGGCTCGACAGCCGCTGAGACCTACATATTCAGGGCGCGGCCGTAGACAGCCCGGGCGGCCTCAGGGAAGACCTCGTTCAGCGTCGGGTGCGGATACATGGTCTGGATGAGCTCATCCACCGTGAACTCGCCACCCATGAGCGCCACGCTGGAGGCCACCAGCTCCGTGGCCTTGGGGCCCAGGATGTGGATGCCCAGGATCTCGCCGTATTGCTTGTCAGCGACGATCTTGATGAACCCGTGGGGCTCGCCCACGATGTTGGCCTTGGCCATGGGCGCGAAGGGGAAGGTGCCCACCTGGACGTCGTGGCCCTTGGCCCGGGCGGCCTTCTCGCTGAGGCCCACGGTGCCCACCTCGGGATCGCAGTAGGTGCAGGCGGGGAAGCGGTCGTAGCGCACCGGGTGGGGATGCACATCCTTGCCCAGGCTCTGGGCCGCGTGCTCCGAGGCCACGATGCCTTCGTCGCTGGCCACATGGGCCAGCCAGGGGGTGCGGACGATGTCGCCGATGGCGTAGAGGCCGGGCTCGCCGGTCTGCATGAAGCGGTCGATGACCACGCAGCCGCGGTCCACCTGGGCCTTGGTCTTCTCCAGGCCGACGCCCTCCAGGCGCGGCGCGCGGCCCACGGCCACCAGCAGGTGGCTGCCCAGCACCTCGCCGGCGCTCTCGCCTTCCAGGTGACAGAGGATGCCGTCCTCCCGGCGCTCGATGGCGGTGATCTTGGTCTTGGTGCGCACGTCGATCTTGTAGGACTTGCGCAGGATCTTGGCCAGCTCCAGGCCGATGTCCTCATCCTCCAGGGGCAGGATCGTGTCCATGAACTCCACCAGGGTCACCTTGGAGCCCAGGCGGCTGAACACCGACGCGAACTCCACGCCGATGGCGCCCGCGCCGAGGATGACCAGGTGGGTCGGAAGCTCGGTCAGGTCCAGGATATGGTCGCTGTTGAGCACGCGCTGGCCATCGGTCTCGAGGCCGGGGATGTCCTTGGGGCCCGAGCCCGTGGCCACGATGATGCGCTTGGCCTCGTGGACCTCGCCCTCGACCTCCACCCGGCCGGAACCCAGCAGGCGGCCGAAGCCCTTCAGCACGGCGACCTTGTTCTTCTTCATCAGGAACTCGATGCCCTTGGCGTTCTTGAAGACGATGCGGCCCTTGCGCTTGACGATGGTCGCCAGGTTCGGGTGCAGGGCCTTGGCCTCGACGCCGTCAATGCCGTAGTCGCCGGCCACCTGCATCTGCTCGAAGCGGTGGGCGGTCTCCAGCCAGGTCTTGGCAGGGATGCAGCCGCGGTGCAGGCAGGTGCCGCCCAGCAAGGGATCCTTCTCCACCAGGGCCGTGGTCAGGCCCAGCTGGGCCCCCCGGATGGCGGCGATGTAGCCGCCGGGGCCGGAGCCGATCACAAGTAGGTCGAAAGCAGCCATGCCACGCTCCAAATCCAGGAATCCCATGATCCCACAGGCCCGCTCAGAGGGCAGTGGTCCCAGTGCCGCTTTCGACCGTCCTCGTGGTCATCGCCATGCGCAGGGACATCAAGGCTCGGGGCGCCTGGGCGGCAAGGGCTTGGCCAGCGTGGTGATGGCCAAGCGGGAGGGGGTGTTCGGGGCCAATCCCGAGCCGCCTCCAGATCAGGAGACCTGAGGGGCGTCGAAAATCAATTCATCCAGAGGTTCATCCGAAAGAGTGGAGGTCCACCCCAAGGAGCTCCCATGCGCAGCCTCAAGGCAGCCCTCATCCTCCCAGCCCTCTGCCTGTCCCTGTCTGCCCAGACCGTGACCCCCACCGAGACGGAGGCTCTCGTGAAGGAGGCCATCGCCTTTGCCAAGACCAACGGCAAGGATGCCGCCTTCAAGGAGATCACCAAGATCGGCGGCCGCTTCCACAAGCACGGCGGGGAGCTCTATGTGTTCGTCTACGACCTGGACGGCAAGGTCCTCGCCCATGGCCAGGGCGCGTCGAAGGTCGGCGTGAACCAGATCAATGCCAAGGACCCCGAGGGCCGCGAGTTCATCAAGGAGCGCATCACCTTGGCGAAGGGCAAGGGCAAGGGCTGGCACGACTACATCTACATGAACCCCAAGGACAACAAGAAGGAGCCCAAGACCAGCTACATCGAGGTCTGGGAGCACCTGATTTTCGGGGCCGGCATCTACAAGAAGTAGACGCCCGGGGCCCGCGGCCCATCCTTGTCCCAAAAGGCTTCCAGAGCTATGGTTGGGGATTCCCTTCCCGTGCCGCAGATCCTGCAGCCGACCGCGGAGTCCCCCCATGAAGATCATCGTGACCGACGAGGTGACCGACGAGGGTCTAGCCCTCCTGCAGGCGGACCCTCGTATCAGCCTCGATGTCCGTCTGGGGCTCTCCCGGGAGGCGCTGCATGCCTGCATCGGCGGCTATGAGGCCATCATCACCCGCAGTGGCACCACCGTGGACAAGGCCCTGCTGGATGCCGCCACCAGCCTGAAGATCGTGGCCCGGGCCGGGGTGGGCATCGACAACGTGGACGTGGACTACGCCAGCTCCAAGGGCGTGATCGTCGTGAACGCCCCCTTCGGCAACACCAACAGCGCCGCCGAGCACACCCTGGCCCTGCTGCTGTCCGCCTGCCGCCACATTCCCGATGCCAACGCCAGCCTCAAGTCCGGCGACTGGAAGCGGGCGAAGTTCACGGGCGTGGAGCTCAAGGGCAAGACGGCCGGTGTCATCGGCCTGGGCAAGGTGGGGGGCCGGGTGGCCACGCGCCTCAAGGCCTTCGAGTGCGAGGTGCTGGGCTGCGACCCCTACATCAGCGCCAAGCGGGCCCAGGACCTGGGTGTCCGCCTGACGGACCTCGATGAGCTCTGCCGGACCTGCGACATCCTGACGGTCCACACCCCCCTTAATGAGGAGACCCGGGGCCTCCTGGGGCCGACCCAGTTCGCCCTCATGAAGCCCGGCGTCATCCTTCTCAACGTGGCCCGGGGCGGCATCCTCGAAGAGCCGGCCCTGCTGGCGGGGCTTGAGTCCGGCCGGGTGGCCCTGGCGGCGGTGGATGTCTGGTCCGAGGAACCCCCCAGCTCCGACGTGCTGCGCGAGCTCATCGCCCAGAAGCGCCTGGTGGTGACGCCGCACCTGGGCGCCAACACCCAGGAGGCCCAGGTGAACGTGGCCGTGGACGTGTCCCGCGAGATCCTGAACTACCTGGACCGGGCTCCGCTGGAGAACGCCGTGAACCTGCCCCGCTTCGACCCGGCCGTCATGGACCAGATGCGCCCCTACTTCAAGCTCATGGCCGTCCTCGCGGAGTTTGGCCTCCAGCTGCTGAAGGGGAACCTGGACCGGGTCACCTTCGGCTTCAGCGGCGCCATCGCCCACCACGACTGCTCGCCGCTCACGGTGAGCGGCCTGGCGGCCCTGCTGGACCGGGCCACGGACCAGCCCGTGAACATGGTCAACGCGGGCCTGGTGGCCGAGCGCATGGGCCTGGTGGTCGAGGAGCACAAGTCCAGCCAGGGTGGCGCCTTCTCCAACCTGGTGACCCTGACCCTGGAGGGCCCGGGCGGTTCCCGCGTCATCTCCGGCACCCTCTTCGAAGGCTCGCCCCGCATCGTCCGGCTCCGGGACTTCGCCATGGACTTCCTGCCGGAGCCCCACATGCTGCTGCTGAGCTACACGGACCGGCCGGGCATGATCGGCCGCATCGGCACGGTGCTGGGCCAGCGCGACATCAACATCGCCTGCATGAACCTGGGTCGCCGCGAGAAGAAGGGCGAGGCCATGGTGATCCTGTCCGTGGATTCGCCGGTGCCGCCCGCCGTGGTCGCCGAGCTGGAGGCGGCCACGGAAGCCACCTTCATCCAGGCCCTGCACCTGCCATCGGCCTGAGCCGGGAGTCCCCTTGAAACTCATTGCCTGGGACTTCGACGGCACCCTGGTGGACAGCCGCCCCCTCATCGAGGCCGGCATGGACCACACGCTGAAGGCCCTGGGCCAGCCCCGCTCGCTCATGGCCGAGTGGCTGAAGTGCGTGGGTCTGCCCCTGGAGGATGGCATCCGCCACACCTTCGGGCACCTGGACCTGGATTACGCCGTGGTGCTCAAGGCCTACCGCAGCTACGCCCACGCCGAGGAGGAGCACCTCCTCCGGCCCTTCCCGGGCATCTCCGACCTCCTGCTCGAGCTGCAGGAGCGGGGTGTGCGCATGGGCCTGGCCACCTCCAAGCGGAGGGTCCCCGTGCTCCGGCAGATCACCCTGCTGGGCTGGGAGGGGACCTTCGACCCCATCATCACACCGGACGAGGTCACCCACGGCAAGCCCCACCCGGAGAGCCTTGAGCTCATGCAGGCCCTGACGGGCCTCCCGGCCTCGGAGATCCTCATGGTGGGCGACACCTCCTTCGATCTGGACATGGCCCGGGCCGCCGGGGTGCCCAGCCTCGCCGTAGGCCACGGCTTCGCAACCCAGGAGGGGCTGGCCGCCTGCGGACCCCGGGCCTATGCCCCGGACACCGCTGCGCTGCGGGACATCCTCCTGGCCTGGAGCGCCTGAAAGGGACCCTCATGGCAGAACTCACCCACCTCGACCCCGAAGGACGCCCCTGCATGGTAGACGTCTCCACCAAGGCCGTGACCCGGCGCACGGCCGTCGCCGCCGGCTATCTGGAGCTGGATGCCCCGGCCGCTGAGGCCCTGGCCCGGGGCGGCGGCCCCAAGGGTGATCCCTGGTCCGTGGCCCGGATCGGGGCCGTCGGAGGAGTCAAGCGGGCGGCGGACCTGATTCCCCTGGCCCACCCCCTGGCCATCGAGGCCGTGGATGTCACCCACCACTGGGACCCCACCGGGCGGCGAGCCTGGCTCCGGGTTGCCGTGACCTGCGAGGGCCGCACTGGAATTGAGATGGAGGCCCTGGCGGGGGTGACCATCGGCCTGCTGGTGCTCTACGACATGCTCAAGGCCGTAAGCCACGGCATGTCCCTGGGTCCGGCCCGCCTGCTCCGGAAGGAGGGGGGTCGCCGCGGGCAAGTGCTGCTGCCCTGGGCGGATTGCCCCTGGGAGCCCTAAGTCACCTGGGCTTAATGAAAAACTTTTGCATATGCAATTTCCCGTACTGCCGATAAGATAAATATTCGACTGTTCCCACCAACGCTCAACCGGGGTGACCACCCCCATTTGGAGGCCTAGCGAAGCAGGCTTTTCCGTTCCAGCCGGAGTTCCCCCATGCGTCTTGCCATCCTGACATTCGTCATCGCGTCATTGAGTCCCGGCCTCCAGGCCGCCCCCAAGCGAACCCACAGGAAGACGGTTTCCCGGCCCGCCCCTGCCTCTGCGGATGTCTCGGTCCATGTCGTGAAGAAGGGCGAGACCGCCGCTGCGATCGCCCGCGCCAACGGCCTCACCATGGGCGAGCTCACCAAGCTGAACCCGGGCAAGTCCCTCGCCAAGCTCGGCGTCGGCGCCAAGCTCAATGTCCCCCGGACCTCCGCCCCGGAGAGCGCCCTCGCCACCGGTGAGAAGGTCATCAGTCCCCGGTTGCCCCTGGCCGCCCTGCCTGCCAGCCCCGCAGTCACTGCCACACCCATGCCCCACCTGGAGCGGCTGCTGCCTTACCAGGTGCGCGCCACCCCCCCGGCCAGCGGCCCCCTCGGCACCGCCGACCTGGATGCCCATCAGTCCCCGGCCACGACCGCCCAACTGCTGGCCCGGCTGCAGCCCGTGATGCCGCCCATCACCGAGGCCGAGCTCAACGCCCTTCTGCCGACCTTCGCGCAGGCGGACCCGGAGCGCCTGGATCTCCTCTGGCCCGTGGAGACCCGAACCATCAGCTCGGCCTGGGGCCCCCGGATGCGCACCAAGACGGTCCGTGTGAAGGACCAGCGGAAGAAGAAGGTGCGCTACAAGGGGCGCCACCGGGGCATCGACTTCAACGCGCCCACCGGCACCTCGGTCTTCGCCGCCCTCGACGGTCAGGTGGTGACGGCGGGACGCCATAAGCAGTACGGCAACTATGTCGTGGTGGAGCACGGCAACGGGGTCGTCACCCTCTATGCCCACCACAAGCTGAACCTGGTGCGGGAGGGCGACATCGTCCGGCGCGGCCAGAAGATCGCCGAGGTCGGGCGCACCGGCAACGCCACTGGCCCCCACCTCCACTTCGAGCTCAAGGTGGACGGCATCCAGCGCAACCCCCTGCCCGTTCTCAACGACGAGGAGGAGATCCCGGCGGAAGTGGCAGCCCACAACGCCCTCCTGGGAACCAGCACGGCGCACTGAACTTCCCCGCCCCCGGAAGCACTGGTAGGAAGCGTGCCCTCTGATCCTTGCGCGGGATCGCTTCAGATGGCCGTGATAGACTTGGTGTTTTCGCCGTTCCGAGGTGGTCATGCTGCTGTACCGAGCTTCCCTCCAGACCCTGGGGGCCATCGCGCTTCTGGCCCTGGCCTTGGCCTGCAATGGAGGTGGTGGCACTTCTGCCACCGCTGAAACAGTTGCGGTGATCTCGGGAACGGTCACCTATTCGCGGGTTCCTCTCGCCGTGGATGCCAGCGGCGTGCCCACGGGCCTGGCGGACTCGACTGTGGCGGCCAACCTCAAGAGCCTGCCTGCCCGAGGGGTTGTCCTCCGGATCTATCAGAAGGTCGAGCAGACCAAGCCGGATGGCACCAAGACACTTGTCTGGCAGCTCACCGGTAGCGGCTTCACGGACAGTTCCGGCAACTACTCCATGAGCGTCACCAAGGACCGGCCTACCCTGGTGGAGCTCCAGAGCTCCTTCGCGGGCGGTGGTAACAACCTCATCAACCTGATCGCAGAACCCGGCGGCTTCAGCAGCACCACCTTGAACTACAACCGCCTCCGTTACGGCATGCGCAAGGCCGCTGACGGGACCGCCTCGACCAGCACGAACAACGTACCCGCCTCGGTGCTCAGCGCCAACACCACGGTAAATTTCACTGTTGGCCTCGATGATCCCTGGTATCTCGTGAATCCCGCCATCAGCCTCGGCACCTCCGAGGCCTCCGCGCTGCCCCTGGCTGTGCTCGAGACCACCATCTCCGGCCACACCCTGGGCACGGGCAGTCGCGTGCTCGGGATCGGGGATACCATCGCCACGTTCGTGGCCAACTACACCACTGCCACTCCCGGGGGCGCCCTGGATCTTCACTACTGGCGTGGCAATGAGAGCCAGGGTTCCTTCATCGAATACGCCCGGGATCTGGTCCAGTTCCACGACCAGCTCTATGACCCTTCGAGCGGCTCCTATCACTTCCGGGGCGCGCTCAGGGCCGGCCCGAGCAATGACGATGCCTGGGATGAGGGGGTCATCATGCCCCTGCTGGCCCGGAACGCCCTCTATTCCGGCAACTTCGGCCGGACCTTCTCCACCCCCCTGAACCCGCTCTACCCCGCCGGTATCCCGCTCGACGACCTGAGCCCGGACATGGCAAGGATAGAAGGCCTGGCTGAGGCCATGGCCGCGAACCTCCTCAAGTCCCCTTACCTGGCGGACACCAAGGGCACCGTGCTCGCCTCCCCTGCCAAGGACATCCGCTCCTTCACAGTCCAGGGTCCCTATTCCGCGCCCGCCGTGCGCGCCCTCGCCTGGGGAGTGGTCCTCAAGGCCAACAACATCACCGCCCCCGGCCTGGCTGCCGACTGGGCCAACATGAACCCCCTGGCCGCAGTGCGCTTCTTCCAGTCACCGACCGCTTTGACAAATGGCGCCACCGACACCACGGCCCGGGACCTCGAGCCCCTGAACATCTACTCCCAGCTCACCCGCCTCAAGGAGGCCAAGCTCTCCAGCGAGCCCGTCGACCTGGCGGCGATCTTCACGGATACTGTGCTGACCGCCCTCTCAGCCCCCGCTGGCCTCACCTGGCCACGCGCCACCACCACTGCCGGCGCCCTCGCCACCCCCTTTGTCCTGAACTGGGGAACCGACCCCAATGTCACCACCACGGCCCTGTCCCCTGTGACCCTCAGCATGGCCCAGGCGGTCCAGGCCGGCGCCACCTACCCCAACCTCAGCCAGGGAGAGGTCTTCTACGCAGGCTTCAGCCTTACCGTGGACAAGCGGTACAACCTCAGGGCCACCATCTCGCCCGCCCTGGGAACCGACGCCAGCCTGGACGTGGACCTGCCCATGCTGGGCCGCACCTTCAACTTCACCGGGTCGGGGCAGACCTTTGAGGCGGTGGTCATTCCCGTCTATACCACCGCACCCGTCTACCACCCTGTCCGGTTGCGGCTCAAGAGCGCCCTGTCGAAGCAGGCCGCGCCCGTGGCGGTGACAATCGCCTTCGTGCCTGCGCCCTGATCCCCCGGCATCGGAGCCTCCCATGACCGCCCTTGATGCGCTTCAGACCCTGAAAGTGCGAGCCCCTTTTGTGCCTGAGCTGGCCATCGTCCTGGGCTCCGGCCTTGGCGCCCTCGCCGACGGCCCTGAGGCGAAGGCCGGTCTCACCATTCCCTTCACGGAGCTGCCGGGCTTCCCCGCCCCCACGGTGGCGGGTCATGGCGGGAAGCTGGTCTTCTGTGAGCTCGAAGGCCGCAAGGTGGTACTTCAGGCTGGCCGGTTTCACTTCTACGAGGGCCACCCCATGGACCTCGTGGTCACCCCCATGCGCCTCTATGGGCGGCTCGGCGTCAAGTCCGTGCTGCTGACTAACGCCGCCGGGGCCCTCAATACCGCCTTCGGCGTCGGGGAGCTCATGGCCCTCACGGACCACATCAACTTCTTCGGCACCAACCCGCTCATCGGACCCAACGTCGAGCCAGGGCCGCGCTTCCCGGACATGACCGCCATCTACGATCCGGCCTTCCGCAGCCTGCTACAGGACTGCGCCGGACAGCTCGGCCAGACTCTTCGCGAAGGCGTCTACCTGGGCCTCACCGGCCCCAGCTACGAGACACCGGCCGAGATCCGCGCCTTCCGTGTACTGGGCGCCGACGCCGTCGGCATGAGCACGGTGCCCGAGGCCATCGTGGCCCGCCAGGAGGGCATGCGAGTGGCCGGGATCTCGTGCCTCTGCAACATGGCCGCCGGCCTCCTGCCTCAGCCCCTGACCCACAAGGAAGTCCTCGAAGCCGGCGCCGGCGCCGCCGACCGCTTCGGCGCCCTGGTCCGAGCCTTCGTCAGCAGGCTGCCCAGGTAGTTTTTTCGGCCCCTTGGGGCCGCACAGCAAGAAGCCCGGCAACGCCGGGCTTCTTGCTGTTGGACTAAAAAGAAAAAAGATTATCCATTATTCTCTTGATGCTCCTCGATGAGCCGGTTGACGACTTCCGGCTCGGCCAGGGTCGAGATGTCTCCCATGCCGTCGTATTCGGACGAGGCGATCTTGCGCAGGATGCGACGCATGATCTTGCCGCTGCGGGTCTTGGGCAGCCCCGAGGCGATGTGGATCACATCCGGGGCGGCGAAGGCGCCGATGACCTGGCGGACCTGCTCCTTGAGGGCGCCGATGAGCTGCTGGCTGCCGTTCTCCGCATAGCCATTGTTGAGCAGCACGTAGCAGTAGATGCCCTGGCCCTTGATGGGGTGCGGGTAGCCGACCACTGCCGCTTCGGCCACGGATTCGTGCGCCACGAGGGCGCTCTCCACCTCGGCCGTGCCCAACCGGTGGCCGCTCACGTTGATCACGTCATCGATGCGGCCGGTGATCCAGTAGTAGCCGTCCTCATCCCGCCGCGCCCCGTCTCCGGTGAAGTAGTAGCCGGGATACTGGGTGAAGTAGGTCTCCCGGAACCGCTGGTGGTCCCCATGGACCGTGCGGGCCTGGCCGGGCCACGGGGCACCCAGGCAGAGGGCCCCGGAGACACCATTGCCCTCGAGGGGAACCCCGGTGGCCGCGTCCACGATCACCGGCTTGATGCCGAAGAAGGGCAGGGTGGCCGAGCCGGGCTTGGTGGGCGTGACGCCGGGCAGCGGGGTGATGAGGATGCCGCCCGTCTCCGTCTGCCACCAGGTGTCCACCACGGTGCAGCGGCCGTCGCCGACCACGTCGTGATACCAGCGCCAGACTTCCGGGTTGATGGGCTCACCCACGGTGCCCAGCACCCGCAGGGAGGTCCGCTTGTACTTCTTGATCCAGTCGTCGCCGCACTGGGCCAGGGCCCGGAGCGCCGTGGGCGCGGTGTAGAAGATGTTCACGCCCAGGTCGTCGATGATCTGCCAGTAGCGACCGGCATCCGGATACAGCGGCGTGGACTCGAAGATCACCGAGGTGGCGCCGTTCGCCAGCGGCCCGTAGACGATGTAGCTGTGGCCGGTCACCCAGCCGATGTCGGCCGCGCAGAAGTAGATGTCGTCGGGATGGTAGTCGAAGACCAGCTTGTGGGTGTAGGCCGCGTAGGTCAGGTAGCCGCCGGTGGTGTGCAGCAGGCCCTTGGGCTTCCCGGTGCTGCCAGACGTGTAGAGGATGAAGAGCGGGTCCTCCGCGCCCATCCACTCGTTGGTGCAGGTGGAGCGCTGCTTGGCGGTCTCATCATCCAGCCACAGGTCGCGACCGGGCTGCATGGGGACGTCACTGTCGGTCCGCCGGGCCACCAGCACCGTCTCCACCAGGGACATGCCCTCGATGGCCCGATCCACGGTGCGCTTGAGGGGCACCTTCTTCCCGCCGCGGAGACCCTCGTTGGCGGTGACCACCACCTTGCACTTGGCGTCCACGATGCGGTCGCGCAGGGACTCGGCCGAGAATCCGCCGAACACCACCGAGTGCACGGCACCGATGCGGGCGCAGGCCAGCATGGTGTAGACCAGCTCGGGGATCATGGTCAGGTAGAGGCAGACGCGGTCACCCTTCTTGACCCCGTTGTGCAAAAGGACATTGGCCACCCGGGCCACGTGGTGCTTGAGGTCCCGGTAGCTGATGTGGGTGTACTGGCCGGGCTCGTCCTGGGCCCAGATGATCGCGGTCTTGTCCCCCAGGTGGGGCAGATGCCGGTCGACGCAGTTGAAGCAGGCGTTGACGCGCCCGCCCAGGAACCAGGAGAAGTCCACCTCCTTGTAGTCGGCGTCAAAGACTGACTGCCAGGGGTGGAACCAGGTCAGGGTCTTGGCCTGCTCACCCCAGAACCACTCGGGGTTGTCCAGGGAGAGGCGATAGAGCCTCTGGTATTCCTCCATGGTCTTGATGTGGGCCCGCTCCCGGATGTGCGGCTTCACGGGAAAGAGGTCTTGGGACATGGTTCAGCTCCGTGCCAGGGTTGATGCGGGGAATGAGAGGTTGGAAGGCACCGCGCCTGTCGGGCCAGGGCCGTGGTTCCACGCGTTTCCGGGATGGGTGGGGAAGGATGGGGGGCTGGGGTGGCGATCATTGTCCAGCCCGGGGTATGCCCTTGTCCAGTGCGCGGCGCGGGAGTCAGGTTCCACCCGTCTGCCAAGGTGTCGCCCCGGGAAGTGGGAGAGCCGGGCGATGGATTCCTCCGATCACCCGGCTCCCCATCAGGCCTTCAGCGTCAGGGACGCCGAAGGGTCAAGTCAGTGCTGGTAGGTGCTGATGTCCCGGTCCTTGGTTTCCTTCAGGAACAGGGCGCCGATGACCACGGTGATGAGCGCCACGATGATCGGATACCAGAGGCCGTAGTAGATGTTGCCCTTCAGGGCCACGATTGCCGTCGCGATGAGGGGCAGCATGCCGCCGAACCAGCCGTTGCCGATGTGGTAGGGCAGCGACATGGAGGTGTAGCGGATGTTGGTGGGGAAGAGCTCCACCAGGAAGGCCGCGATGGGCCCGTAGACCATGGTCACGTAGATGAGCATGATGAACAGGATCAGCAGGGTCATGGGGTAGTTGACCTTGGACTTGTCGGCTTCCTTGGGATAGCCCAGGTCGGCCAGCGCCTTCTTGAGGGAGGCTTCCGAGGCGGCGCTCCAGCCCTCGACCGTGGTGGTGGTGACCTGGCCGGTGGTGGGGTTCTTGCCCTGGAGGGTCGCAACGACCTTCTTGCCCGGAATGGGAGCGACCTTGTTGAAGTTGAGGCCCTGCTTGCCGAAGAAGTCGTTCACGCGGTCCAGCTCGGAAAACTTGCTCCAGGGGCCCACGAATAGGTTGAAGGTCTCGTCGGCAGGGTTCCCGGCCACGGTGATGACGGTGGTGTTCTGGAACGTCTCGAGGGCGGGGTTCACGTAGTGGGTGAGGGCCTTGAAGAGCGGGAAGAAGGTGAGGGCGGCAATGAGGCAGCCGGCGAGGATGATCTTTAAGCGGCCGATCTTGTCCGACAGCCAGCCGAAGAAGATGAAGAAGGGCGTGCCCAGGAGCAGCGACGTGCCGATCAGGATGTAGGTGGTGGCGAAGTCCAGCTTCAGGGTGATCTGGATGAAGAACAGCGCGTAGAACTGGCCGGTATACCAGACCACACCCTGGCCAGCGGTGGCGCCCAGGAGGGCGAGGAGGGCGTACTTGTTGTTGGGGTACTTGAGGAAGCTGTCGGAGAGGGGGGCCTTGGAGGTCTTGCCCTCGGCCTTCATCTTGGTGAAGACAGGAGACTCATGCAGCTTGAGGCGGATCCAGACGGAGACGCCGAGCAGGAAGATGGACATCCAGAAGGGAATGCGCCAGCCCCAGGTTGCGAAGGCTTCCTTGGTCATGGTGGAGCGGCAGGTCAGGATGATGCCAAGGCAGAGGAAGAAGCCCACGGTGGCCGTGGTCTGGATCCAGCTGGTGTTGTAGCCGCGGCGGTCATGGGCGGAGTGCTCGGCCACGTAGGTGGCTGCACCGCCGTACTCACCGCCCAGGGCCAGGCCCTGGAACAGGCGCAGGGTGACCATGATGATGGGGGCCCACCAGCCGATGGAGGAGAAGGTCGGCAGGAGGCCGACACCGAAGGTGGAGAGGCCCATGACCACGATGGTCACGAGGAAGGTGTATTTCCGGCCGATCAGATCGCCGATGCGACCGAACACCAGGGCGCCGAAGGGCCGGACCAGGAACCCGGCAGCGTAGGCAGCGAAGGCAGAGAGCAGGGCCGCCGTCTCGTTCCCCTTGGGGAAGAAGAGGGTGGCGAAGAAGGGCGCCAGGGTGGCGTAGAGGTAGAAGTCGTACCACTCGAACACCGTCCCCACGGAGGAGGCGATGATCACCATCCGTTCTTCCTTGGTAAGGGGGGTCCTTTCGGCGACTTTTTCAGTTGCGATGGCCATGTTGTCTTGCCTCCTTGGGGTGAAGATGGGGTTGGATCTTGACTGCGAACGGTC
This sequence comes from Holophagaceae bacterium, assembly GCA_013334395.1. Lineage (GTDB taxonomy): Bacteria > Acidobacteriota > Holophagae > Holophagales > Holophagaceae > Geothrix. Next base: position 18,688 of record JAAXXS010000003.1, read on the forward strand.
GTGAAGTCGGATTGGGCCGGCCTTGGCTCCAGATGTCATTCCTCCTTCAAAATCCCCCTTCTGGGTGCCGACTCGGCCAGGGTCGACAGCGTTCCTGCCATCTGTCCAGATCACTCCGGAACAGGAGACAACGAAATCTAAAGCGTTATAAGAACCACGACGGACTGGCCATCGTATGGATCGAGTTGGTTGGGTAGGCTGTCCCCTAGGTAACGCCTTCCTCCGGGTAAGGTCAAGAGAGATTCCACCCGTTTGCATTAAATTTTTTAGGATGCGAACAAAATCACAAAACTTGATTTAAAAGGATGTTCAGATCGTCTACGGCTTGGTTGTCCAAATATTTTTCCATCCTTTTCCCAATCAAATCCAAACATCGGCTTGTAATTTATCGTCGTCCAAATATCAGGGCATCAAAGCTTTTTGCCCCCAGGCTTGGCGAAACCCGGTTGTCCAGGGTGCCGGATCCCTCCGACCCCCTATCATGTTCAGAACCCCCCATCCCCAGGACACCCCATGCGCATTGCCCTCATGGCCGACCTCCACGCCAACCGGCGCGCGCTGGAAGCCTGCCTGGACCATGCCCAGAGGCACGCGGTGGATCGATTGGTCTTTCTGGGAGACTACGTCGGCTACGGCCCCGAGCCCAGCGAGACCCTGGCGCGGGTCATGGCCGAGACCGCGAAGGGCGCCATCGCCGTCGCCGGGAACCATGACCAGGCCGTTGGGCAGGAACGCGAGACCATGACCTCCGATGCGGAATTCGCCATGGCCTGGACCCGCGGCCAGCTGGACACCGAGGCGCGGGAGTTCCTGGCCAGCCTGCCCCTGCGCTTCGAGGACGACACTCGCCTCTACGTACATGCCAGCCCCCAGACCTATCCTGCCTGGATCTACGTGAACGACGGTCCCGCCGCCAAACGGGCCCTGGAGGCCAGCCGGGCCCAGACGGTCTTCTGCGGGCACACGCATGTCGCCGCGCTGCATGGCATCACGGCCACTGGACAGCTGGTGTCCTTTCAGCCCGTGCCCTCGGTCGCGATTCCCCTGCCCCGGCACCGCCGCTGGCTGACGGTCGTCGGCGCCGTGGGCCAGGCCCGCGACGGGGACCCGGCGGCCGCCTACGCGCTGCTCGATACCAACCGGTCCGAGATCACGCACTTCCGGGTTCCCTACGATGTGGAGGCCGCGGCGGTGGCCATCCTGCGCGCCGGGCTGCCCGCCTCCCTCGCCGCACGACTCCGGAAGGGATCCTGAGCCATGACGGGACCGCACATCGAGACCGGAGGCACGCTGGACGGCTTCCTGATCGGGGAGAGGATCCACCGCGGTGGCATGGCCTCCATCTGGTCCGTGACCCACCCGGACCACAGCTTCCCGCTCCTGATGAAGGTGCCGGTCATGTCCGAGGGCGTCGATCCCGCCGCCATCGTCGGGTTCGAGATGGAGCAGATGATCCTGCCGCGCCTCTCGGGCCCCCATGTCCCCCGCTTCGCCGCCCAGGGCGACTTCGATGTCCAGCCCTACCTGGTCATGGAGCGCATCCCCGGCCCCTCCCTGCTGCCCCTTCTGACGGAGCTCCCCCTGCCCTGGCAGGCCGTGGCCAAGCTGGGCACGCGGATCGCCCTCGCCCTGGATGACCTGCACCGCCAGCACGTGGTGCATCTTGACGTGAAGCCCTCCAACCTGCTCTCGCGGCCCACGGGCGAGATCGTGCTCGTGGACTACGGCCTCTCCCACCACGATGAGCTTCCGGACCTGATGGGCGAGGAGTTCCGGCTGCCTTACGGCACCGCACCCTACATGGCTCCGGAGCAGGTCCTGGGCCAGCGCCGCGATCCCCGCAGCGACCAGTTCGCCCTGGGGGTCCTGCTGTACTTCTTCCTCACCGGCGTGCGGCCCTTCGGCGATCCCCAGCGTCTGGCGGGCCTGAAGCGGCGCCTCTGGCGCGACCCCGTCCCGCCCCGGAAGCTGCGCCCGGACTGCCCTCCCTGGCTGCAGGAGGTGATCCTCCGCTGTCTGGAGGTGCATCCGGCCTGGCGTTACCCCACCGCCGCCCACCTGGCCATGGCCCTGCAGCATCCGGACCAGGTCAAGCTGACGGCTCGCTCCGAGCGGCTCAAGCAGGATCCCTTCACCACGGTCCTGCGCCGCCGCTTCCGGGAACAGCCCCAGGTCTCGGCCATGGCCAAGGCGCCCGCCCGGCACGACGGGGATGCGCCGATCCTGGCCGTCGCCATTGACCTCTCACCCGCCGCCGCTCCCATCGCCGAGACCCTGCGCACCATGGTCGCAAGGATGCTCACCACGCTGCCAGGCGCCCGGGTTGCCTGCCTGAACGTCCTGAAGCAGGGGCGCATCACCCTGGACCAGACCCTGGACGCCCAGGGGCGAAACATCCACCACCAGCGCCTGGTGGAGCTGCGGAACTGGGCCATTCCCCTCGACCTAGACGAGGGCCGCATCAGCTTCCACGTCCTCGAGTCGACAGATCCCGCCTCGGCGATTCTCCAGTACACCAGCTCGAACCAGGTCGATCACCTGGTCCTGGGCGCCCGGGCCAGCTCCCTGCGGCGTACGCTGCTGGGCAGCGTGTCCAGTCAGGTGGCCGCCCAGGCGCCCTGCACGGTGACCGTGGTGCGCTCACGCCGGATGCGCACCGCAGTCATCACCGTAAGCCACGAGGAGGATTCCGATTCCTGGACGGTGGGCTGAAAGCAAAACGCCCCGGTGAACCGGGGCGTTTCAGGTTTGGTGGTGACAGCCTACTCGGCGTCCTCGGCCTTGGGCTCGGGGAGGGTGTAGTCCACGAACTCGATGAGGGCCATGTCGGCCGCGTCGCCGAGGCGATGGCCCATCTTGAGGATGCGGGTGTAGCCGCCGGGACGGCTCTCGAAGCGCTTGCGGAAGTCGGCGTCGAAGATCTTCTGGACGGCGACCTTGCTGCCGAGACGGGCCATCGCCAGGCGGCGGTTGGCGATCGTGTCGGACTTCGCGAGGGTGATGAAGGGTTCCACGAAGCTGCGAAGCTCCTTGGCCTTCACCAGGGTGGTCTCAATGCGCTCGCTCTCGATGAGGGCGGTCGCGAGGTTCTTCATGAGGGCCTTGCGCTGGTTCGTGGTGCGGCCCAGGCGCTTGCCGGAAACGTTGTGACGCATGGGGGCTCCTTACACTTCCTGCTCGAGCCGCATGCCGAGGGAGAGGCCGATACGAGCGAGCTCGTCCTTGATCTCCTGGAGCGACTTCTTGCCGAAGTTCTTGGTTTTCATCAGCTCAGCCTCGGTCCGCTGGACCAGCTCGCCGATGGTGGTGATGTTGGCGTTGCGGAGGCAGTTGTTGGCCCGCACGGAAAGTTCGAGCTCTTCGACGGACTTGCCGAGCCAGGTGTTCGCGGCCTCGACGCCAAGCGTGGCGGTGCCCATCTCCATCTCGGTGAAGTCCTCGTCCTGACGGGCGAACACCAGGAAGTGGTCGCGCAGGATGAGGGCCGCGTCAGAGACGGCTTCCTTGGGATTGACGGCGCCGTTGGTCCAGACCTGGAGGGTGAGCTTTTCGTAATCGGTGCTCTGGCCCACCCGGGCGGGTTCGACGATGTAGTTCACGCGGACGATGGGGCTGTGGTTGGCATCCATGGGGATGAAGCCGAGACCAAGGGTCTCGTCATGGTTGCGGTCGGCAGTCATGAAGCCGCGGCCGAGCTGCACGCGCATCTCGATCTCGAGCTCGCCCTCTTCGCCCAGGGTCGCGATGTGGATGTTGGGATCCACTACCTCGACGTTCTGGTTGCAGCGGATGGCGGCGGAGGTCACGGCGCCCTCACCCTTGGCGGAGATGGTCACCGTCTGGGGCTCGTTGCTGTGCAGCTTGAAGGGTACTTCCTTTAGGTTCAAGAGGACGTGGGTGATGTCCTCCCAGACTCCGGGAAGGGTCGTGAACTCGTGCATGACGCCCTTGATGCGGACGTTGGTGACAGCGGCGCCCTGGATGCTGCTGAGCAGCACCCGGCGGACACTGTGCCCGACGGTCGTGGCGAAGCCACGCTCGAAGGGATAGGCCACGAACTCCCCGTAGGTGTCCGTGAGGGACCCGGGGGTCACCTCCGCGAATCGCGGCCTCTGGAAATCGCTGAGGTTCAGCATCCTGCCCCCTTACTTCGAATACAGTTCAACGATCAGCTGCTCGTTGATATCAAGGGTGATGTCCTCGCGGGTCGGGGTGGCAAGCACCTGGCCCTTGAAGGCGGCGGCATCGAGTGTCAGCCACTTGGGAATGCCACGGCCAGCGGAGGTCTCAACGGAGGTCTTGATCCCGTCATTCTCCTTGGCGCGCTTGCCCAGCTCGACGACCATCCCAGGCTTGACCTGGAAGGAGGGGATGTCCACGCGCTTGCCGTTGATCTGCACATGGCCGTGCATAACCATCTGGCGCGCGGCGGACCGGCTGGACGCGAAGCCCAGGCGGAAGATCACGTTGTCCAGGCGGCTCTCGAGGAAGCCCAGCAGGTTGTGGCCGGTAACGCCCTTCTTGGCGTCAGCCTTCTCGAAGTAGTGGCGGAACTGCTTCTCAAGCACACCGTAGATGCGCTTCACCTTCTGCTTCTCGCGGAGCTGCAGGGCGTAGCCAGTGGGCTTCTTGATCTTCCCCGCGCCATGCTGGCCGGGGATCTTGCCTTTGCGGGTCTCGAAGGAACACTTTTCCTTGAAGCAGCGTTCGCCCTTCAAGTAGAGCTTCATGCCCTCGCGGCGGCAGAGGCGGCAAACGGCGTCTGTGTAACGTGCCATGTCTCTCCTCCTCTCTTAAACCCGGCGCCGCTTGGGCGGCCGGCAGCCGTTGTGGGGAATGGGCGTGACGTCGCGGATGCTGGTCACCTGGATGCCCGCTGCGTTCAGGGCACGGATGGCGCTCTCGCGGCCAGCTCCGGGTCCCTTGACGCGAACGTCCACCGAACGGACACCCTGCTCCTTGGCGGCCTCGGCAGCGATGCCGGCGGCGACCTGGGCTGCGAAGGGCGTGCCCTTGCGGGTGCCGCGGAAGTTCTGGTTGCCGCTGGAAGCCCAGCAGAGCATGTTCCCCATCGGATCTGAGATGGAGATGATGGTGTTGTTGAAGGACGCCTGGACGTGAGCCACGCCGTGGGGAACGTTCTTCTTTTCCTTCTTCTTGACCACCTTCTTGCCGGCGGTCCGGGTCTGGGTCTTTGCCATGTGCTCCTCGCCTTACTTCTTCTTGCCGGCTACGGTGCGCCGCTTGCCCTTGCGGGTGCGGGCGTTGGTGTGCGTGCGCTGGCCACGGACGGGGAGGCCCTTCCGATGACGCAGGCCGCGGTAGCAGCCGATGTCCATGAGCCGCTTGATGTCCAGGGAGATGTTCTTGCGGAGATCCCCCTCCACGGTCTCTTCGGCGGTAATGACGCGGCGGATGCGACCAACCTCGTCTTCGGTCAGATCCCGGACCTTGGTGCCGAAGTCGACCTTCGCCCGAGTCAGGATGCTGTGCGCCTTGGAGCGCCCGATGCCGTAAATGTAGGTGAGCGCGATCTCGATGCGCTTGCCGATGGGCAGATCAATACCTGAGATGCGTGCCATCGTGTCTCCTTAACCCTGACGCTGCTTGTGCTTGGGGTTTTTCTTGCAAATGATCCGGTTGATTCCTTCGCGGCGGACCACTTTGCAGTGCTCGCACAGCTTCTTGATGGAGGGCCGTACTTTCATGGTGTCCTCTCGTTCACTTGAATCGGTAGATGATGCGGCCACGGGTCAGGTCGTAAGGGGTCACCTCGACGAGTACCCGGTCACCAGGGAGGATGCGGATGAAGTTCTTGCGCATCTTTCCGGAGATATGTGCCAGCACTTGATGTTTGTTTTCCAGTTCGACCCGGAACACGGCATTCGGCAAAGCCTCGACCACTGTGGCTTCGAGCTCAATGGCTTCTTCTTTGCTCAAGCGTGTTCTCCGAAGACGTGACGCAGCGTGTCAAACACCAGCTCAGGGGCGCGGTTGCCATCCACGCTCTTGAAGTTCGGCCGGTGCTTGTAGAAGCCCAGGAGGGGTTGGAAGGTCGAGTTGAACTCGCCCATCCGGCTCTTGAAGGCTTCAGAGGTGTCATCAGAGCGGTGCTTCAGTGGACTTCCGCACAGCTCGCAGACACCGGCCTGCTTGGGAGGCTTGGATTCCAGATGGTAGATGGCGCCGCAGGCATTGTTGCTGCAGACGCGTCGGCCCACCACACGGGCTTCCAGCACTTCCTGGGGGACATCGACCAGTACCACGTGCCCAACCTTCATGCCTTTGGAGGAGAGGAAGTCTTCCAGGGCTTGAGCTTGCTGAAGGGTGCGAGGGTAGCCGTCGAACAGCACATCAGAGGTCTCGTCCAGCAGCCGCGCAAAGACAAGCCCGTTGACGGTGTCGTCGTCCACCAGTTTTCCCTCGGCCATAATGGCTTTCGCCCTAAGGCCGATCTCCGTTCCTTTCGAAACGGCATCTCTCAGAATGTCACCGGTTGACAGGTGAGTCAAAGAGAATGTTTCCACCAGACGCTTGGCCTGGGTGCCCTTCCCGGAGCCGGGGGCCCCGAGGAGGATGTTGGCGATGAGGCTCATGCTGCACCCCCGCGAGTGGAGCGGCCGCGGATGCGGCCCTTCTCAAGGAAACCGTCATACCGGCGCATGACCAGCAGGCTTTCCAACTGGGCCGCGCTGTCCATGGCCACACCCACCACGATCAGCAGGCTGGTGCCACCAAAGTAGAAGTTCAGCCCCTGGATGTTGTTGGTGATCAGGAGCGGAACCAGGGAGACTAGGGCCAGGTAGATGGCGCCCACGAAGGTCAGCTTGGACAGGATGCTGTCCATGAAGATGCTGGTCTCCTTGCCGGGCCGGATGCCAGGAATGTAGCCGCCGGAGCGCTTCATGTTCTCGGCGGTCTCATCGGGGTTGAAGACGATGCTGGTGTAGAAGAAGGCGAAGAAGATCACCACGCCCACGAAGACAGGGGTGTAGATCCAGAAGTGGGTCTGCGGGCTGAGGTAAGAAGCCGCCTTGGCGAGCCACTCCCAGCGGGTGAACTGGGCGATGGTGGCCGGGAAGAAGATCACGGAGCTGGCGAAGATGACGGGCATCACGCCGGCGGTGTTCACCTTGAGGGGCATGTAGCTGCTGCGCTGGCTGGACATGCCGGCTGAGTCGGCCCGGCGGGCGTAGTGGATGGGGATGCGCCGGTAGGCGTTCTCGACCAGCACCACGGCCAGCAGCACCACGGTCATCGCGGCGAGCAACAGGATGAAGATGCCCGGAGGCGGCACGTTGGGCGCGTTCTTCAGGGACTGGGTGATCATGATTGTCAGGGTGGTCATCGCCTGGGGCAAGCCCGCGACGATGCCGGCGAAGATCAGCAGCGAGATGCCGTTGCCGATGCCCCGCTCGGTGATCTGCTCGCCGATCCACATGACGAAGATGGTGCCTACTGACAGGGTGAATGCCGCCAGGAACCGGAAGGCGGTCGGACTGAGAGCGGTGGTCACCACCTCGAGGCCCGGGGCGTTCTGGCTCTGGGCGAGCGAGGCGATGCCCATGCCCTGCACAAAGGCCAGGCCCACGGTGAGGTAGCGGGTCCACTGGTTGATCTTCTGGCGTCCAGCCTCGCCTTCCTTCTTCTGGAGGTTCTCCAGGTAGGGCACCACGGCTCCCATCAGCTGCAGCACGATGCTGGCGGTGATGTAGGGGGCGATACCCAGGGCAAAGACGGAGAACTTCTTGAAGGCGCCACCGGAGAAGAGATCAACGACGTCGAAGAGCCCGCCGGCCCCGCGGCTGAGCGCGGCCTGCAGGTTCTCGGCGTTCACCCCGGGCACGCTGACGTGCACGCCCAGGCGGTAGATCGCCAAGAGCACCAAGGTGAACAGGAGCCGCTTGCGCAGCTCCGGGTTTGCGAAGAGGTCTTTCAGGCGGTTCATCGGCCGCTACTCGGCGGACTTCGCGCAGGGCTCCTGGATGGTGCCGCCCTTGGCCAGGATGGCTTCCCGGGCACCCTTGGTGATGCGGTCCGCGACCACGTTCACCTTGGAGGTGAGCTCACCGCTGGCCAGCACGACGATCTTCTCGACGCGGCTGTTGACGAGCTTCTTCTCGCGGAGCGCCTCGAGGCAGACCGTGTCGCCATCCTTGAAGTGGATGGAGATCAGGCTGAGCGGGACTTCCTTCGTCTCGGGAGCAAAGATGTTGGTGAAACCGCGCTTGGGCAGGCGGCGGACCAGAGGCATCTGGCCGCCTTCAAAGCCGCGCTTGCTGCGGTAGCCGCTGCGGGACTTCTGGCCCTTCTCACCGCGGCCGGAGGTCTTGCCCAGGCCGGAGCCCTTGCCGCGACCGACGCGCTTGCGGTTCTGTGTGGCGCCCTCTGCGGGCCTGAGTTCGTTGAGTTTCATGGCCTACCCCTTCACCTTGACGTCGAGGAGATGCGGGACAAGCTTGACCATCCCGTGGACGTTGGGGGTGTATTCGCATTCGCGGGTGTCACCGGGACGCTTGAGGCAGAGGGTCTGCATGAAGGCACGGTGCTTGGGAGTGGTGCAGATGATGGAACGCTTGAGCGTAATCACCACCTGTTTGCCGAGGAATTGCGACATGTCAAGCCTCCGCCTGGTCAAGACCGCGGTTGGTCAGGACCGTGTAGGGATCCATGAGTTCCTTCAGCCCCTCGAACGTGGCGCGAACCACATTGTGGGGGTTGGAAGAGCCCAGGCTCTTGGTCATCACGTTGTGGACGCCGGCGGCTTCCATGATGGCGCGGACCGCGGCGCCGGCGATGATGCCGGTGCCCTCGGGGGCGGGCTTCAGCAGTACGCTGCCGGAGCCGAAGTTGCCCAACACCGGGTGCGGCACACTGCCGGTCGGGGTGAGGGGAACCCTGATCATGTTGCGCTTGGCGCTCTCAATGCCCTTCTTGATCGCGGAGGGCACTTCGAGGGCCTTGCCGAGGCCGAAGCCAACCTTGCCATTGCCGTCGCCCACGACCACCAGCGCGGAGAAGGAGAAGTTCTTGCCCCCCTTCACAACCTTGGTGACGCGGCCCACGTAGATGACCTGGTCCTTAAATTCCCCGCCTTCAGATCCGCGGGAGTCCTTGTTCTCTTTCAGCTCTGCAGTCGCCATGGTCATCCCCTAGAACTGGAGCCCGGCTTCGCGGGCGCTGTCAGCCAGCGCCTTGACGCGGCCGTGATAGACGTAGCCGTTCCGGTCGAACACCACCGAAGTGATGCCCTTTTCCTTCAGGCGAGCGGCGATGCTGGCACCGACAGCCTTGGCGGCTTCGATGTTGGCGCCGTTCTTCAGAGAGGCGCGCAGGTCCTTTTCCAGGCTGCTGGCGGTGGCAAGGGTGATGCCCTTGGTGTCGTCCACGGCCTGGACATAGATGCGCTTGAGGCTCTTGTAGATGGTGAGACGGGGCCGCTCGGGCGTGCCGCTCACGCGGCCGCGGATGCGGGCCTTGGTCTTGTCGCGTCGAATGTTGATTGAGTTCGCCATGGTTTCCCCTTACTTCCCGGTCTTGCCGGCCTTGCGGCGGATGACTTCGCCGGTATACATGACACCCTTGCCCTTGTAAGGCTCAGGCTTGCGGTATTTCCGGATATCGGCGGCGACCTGGCCCACGAGCTGCCGGTCGGTACCGGTCACCACGATGTGGGTGGTCTTCTCGACGGCCATCGTGATGCCAGCGGGGGCTTCGTAGTTGATGGGGTGGCTGTAGCCGAGTTCCAGGTGGAGCTTGGCGCCATCCATGGAGGCCTTGTAGCCGACGCCGACGATGTCCAGTTCCTTCTTCCAGCCCTCGGTCACACCGACGACGGCGTTGTTGAGGAGGGCGCGGGTCAGGCCGTGGTAGGCACGGGTCTGGGCTTCTTCGTTGGCGCGGAGCAGGGTGACGGAGTCGGCCTGGATGTCGAGCGTGATCCCACCAAGGATCGGGCAAACGAGCTTGCCTTTGACGCCTTCGACGACGGCCTCGGACCCGGTGACGGTGACGGTCACGCCCTTGGGCAGCGTCACGGGCTTCTTTCCGATTCGAGACATGGTTTATTCCTTAGATGAGGGCGGGGTCGCCGCCCTTTTCAGGATGGGTTACCAGACGTGGGCGAGGACTTCGCCGCCAACGTTCTGCTTCTTGGCGTCCTTGCCCGTCAGGAGACCCTTCGGGGTGGACAGGATGGCGATGCCGAGGCCGCCGTGCACATCAGAGATATCCTGGGCGCCCGTGTAGATGCGAAGGCCGGGACGGGACACGCGGCGGAGGCCGTGGATCACGTTCTGCTTATCCTTCACGTACTTCAGGTTGAGGATGATGTAGGCGCGACCCTCGTGCTCCACTTCCTTGTAGGAGTGGATGTACCCTTCCTGCTTCAGGATGCCGCAGAGCTGGGTCTTGATCTTGGAGGAAGGCACAACCACAGCATCGTGACCGGCCATGATGCCGTTGCGGATGCGGGTGAGGTAGTCAGCGATGGGATCGGTGTTCATGGTCCCCTCTCCTTACCAACTTGACTTCTGGACGCCGGGCAGTTCGCCGTTGAGGGCGAGCTTCCGGAAGCACAGACGGCAGAGTTCAAACTTGCGCAGATAGCCTCGGGGCCGACCACACACCTTGCAGCGATTGCGGTGCTGAGTCGAGAACTTCGGCTTGCGCTGATCCTTGACGATTTTGGAAATCTTGGCCATCGGTATGATCTCCTTGGCTACTTGCGGAAGGGCATACCGAGGTGACCCAGCAGGGCCCGCGCTTCGGCGTCATTCTTGGCGGTGGTCACAAAGGTGATATTCATCCCCTTCATCTTGTCCACCTTGGAATAGTCAATTTCCTGGAAGATCAGCTGATCCTTCAGGCCCAGGGTGTAGTTGCCACGGCCGTCGAAGGACTTGGTGGGCACGCCACGGAAGTCACGGACGCGGGGCAGGGACAGGGTCACCAGGCGGTCGAAGAACTCCCACATGCGGGGCCCGCGCAGGGTCACCATGCAGGCGATGGGCATGCCGGCGCGCAGCTTGAACTGGGCGACGCTCTTCTTGGCCTTGCGAACGATGGCCTTCTGGCCAACGATGGCGCTGAGCTCGTCAACGGCGACGTCCAGCACCTTGATGTTCTGGATGGCATCACCAACACCCATGTTGATGACGATCTTCTGCAGGCGGGGGACCTGCATGGCGGAGGTAAAGGCAAATTCCTCCGTGAGCTTCGAGACCACCTCCTGGTGGTAGCGAGCCTTGACGCGGGGCTCCGCGTGGCCTTGCGTGGCAGTCATGGATTCCTCCATTTCCGAGAGGCGGCGATGCCCCAGGGGTTCGGGAGAGCGGGGGGGCTTGGGACGGCTGTCCGGCCCGTTTCCCCCCAACCTCAGTTGTCATGGCGCAGGATGCGCCGTGGATCTCCACCCCGCGCACGGGGCAGAACGACTATCTTCCCACAGGAGATGCCCGGAAGGAAGCGAAAAGGTCCGAGTGTACACAAAGCAGGAGCAATCGGAGAACGATAAGCGAGAGGCGGGCTCAGCCCGGCACTCGCATGGGGGTCAGGGCTGTTGAAGCGCGCGGACCACCGGAGAGCTACAAGCTTGGAGCGGGCTTTGCCCGATCCAAGCGCGGGGGCCCGGGGGTGTGCGCGCAGCGCGGAACCCCCGGACAACCACTAGGCCCGCTTGCGCGTGCCCTTGCCGGTCTTGGCGTCAAGGAGCATGACGTTGGAGGCGTGAATCGGGGCCTCCTTCTCCAGGATCCCGCCACCCTCACCGGTCTGGGGGTTGGGCTTGGTGGCCTTCTTGATCAGGTTGAGGCCGGTGACCACCACGCGGTTGTTGGAGGGGCTGACCTTGGCGATGGTCCCGGTCTTGCCCTTTTCCTTGCCGGCGATGATGACGACCTGGTCGCCCTTCTTCAGCTTCATCTTGGTCGTGGTTTCCATCAAAGCACCTCAGGGGCCAGGGAGACGATCTTCATGTACTTCCGCTCGCGCAGTTCGCGGGCCACGGGGCCGAACACGCGGGTGCCGACGGGCTCGCCATCCTTCTTGATGATGACGGCGGCGTTCTCGTCGAAGCGGATGTACGAACCGTCCTTGCGACGGAAGGCCTTGCGCTGGCGGACGATGACGGCCTGGACAACGGCCTTCTTCTTCACGGTGCCGCCAGGAATCGCTTCCTTGACAGAGGCCGTGATGACGTCGCCGAGCTGGGCGATCCTGCCAACACCGCCGCCCAGGGGCAGGATGCAGCAGATCTTCTTGGCGCCGGAGTTATCGGCGACGGTGAGCATGGTTCCCATCTGGATCATGTGAGCTCCTTACTCGCCGGCCTTCTGGACGATCTCGAGGACCATCCAGCGCTTGCGCTTGGAAAGGGGGCGGGTCTCTACGATCTTGACCACGTCGCCGATGGAGCAGGCGTTGGTCTCGTCGTGAGCCATAAACTTGGCGGTCTGCTTGACGGTGCGGTGGTAGAGCGGGTGCTGGAACTTGCGCTCCACCTTCACCACCACGGTCTTGTCGGCCTTGTTGGAGACCACCACGCCGTTACGAGTCATCTTGGTTTCGAGGCTCATGGGTTCTCCTAGGCCAGCTTGGTGGCCAAGGCCGTCTTGACGCGGGCGAGCTCACGACGGGTCTTGCGGACCTCGGCAGTGTTCTCGACCTGGCCCACGGCGTGCTGGAAGCGGAGGGTAAAGCGCTTGGCGGCCAGTTCGGCCTCCAGCTGCGCCAGTTCCTCCACACTCTTGCCGGTCAACTCGGAAAAGGGATTCTTCTTGGACATGGCTCTCACTCCTCCGGCGGCGTGCGGGTGATGAACTCAGACGCCACAGACAGCTTCATCTGGGCCAGGCGCAGCGCCTCGCGTGCGGTTTCCTCGGTCACACCTTCCATCTCGAAGAGGATGCGCCCGGGACGAATCACCGCCACCCAGCCGTCCGGAGCCCCCTTGCCAGAGCCCATGCGGGTTTCCGCTGGCTTGGAGGTGGTGGGACGATCGGGGAAGATGCGGATCCAGATCTTGCCGCCGCGCTTGATGTGGCGGGTCATGGCGATACGGGCGGCTTCGATCTCACGGTTGGTGAGCCAGCAGTGCTCCATCGCCTTGAGGCCGAAATCGCCGAAGGCGAGCTCGTTGCCGCGGGTGGCGACGCCGCGGGTGCGGCCCTTCATGGTTTTGCGGTTCTTGACCTTCTTGGGCATCAGCATGGATTCACCTCAGCGCTTCACGGTCTCGGCAACCTGGTCGCCCAGATTCACCCAGACCTTGATGCCGATGATCCCGTAGGTCGTGCGGGCCTCGGCGAAACCGTAGTCAACACCCGCGCGAATGGTCTGCAGGGGCATCTGGCCGGAGAGGTAGTCCTCGGTCCGGGCGATCTCGGCGCCGTTCAGGCGGCCAGAGACCTTGATCTTGAAACCCTTGGCACCGAAGCGGATTGCAGCTTCTTCAGCCTTGCGCATGGCGCGGCGGAAGGCGATGCGACGCTCGAGCTGCTGGGCAACGCCCTCGGCCACGAGCTGGGCGTCCACTTCAGGCTTCTTGATCTCCTGGATGTCGACAGACACGGGGCGGTTCAGGCGCTTCTGGAGGTCTTCGCGGAGCTTGTCGATCTCAGCACCCTTGCGGCCGATGACGATGCCGGGGCGGGCGGTGTAGATGCGCACGGTGACCTTGTCGGCGGCGCGCTCGATATCGATCTTCGAGACCATCGCGTTCAGGCTGTGCAGCTGCTTCTTCAGTTCGCGGCGGAGCTTGATGTCCTCGTGGAGCAGCAGCGCGTAGTCGCGCTTCGAGAACCACTTGCTGTGCCAGTTCTTCTGGTAGACAAGGCGGAACCCGTACGGGTGAACTTTCTGACCCATGACTACTCCTCCCCGGCCGCTGACGCGAGCTGGATGGTGATGTGGCAGGTGCGCTTCTGAACCCGGTAGGCCCGGCCCATGGGTGCAGGGCGGACGCGCTTCATGCGGAAGCCCTCGTCCACGAATGCGGTCTTCACCAGCAGCTCATCGGGATTGACGGAGGGATTCTTGTCGATGGCGTTGGCCACGGCGGAATCCAGCAGTTTGCGGATGGGGGCGGCGGCGTACTTCTTGGCCTGCGTGAGGACCCACTGGGCCTCGCCGACATGCTTGCCGCGGATGAGGTCCACCACGAGGCGGGCCTTCTGGGCCGAGCCGCGCAGGTGGCGAACGGTGGCGGTAGAAACGATCTGTGCCATCGCTATTTCCCCTTCGCCTTGGTGTCTGCCTTGCCGGCATGACCCTTGAACGTGCGGGTCATAGAGAACTCGCCCAGCTTGTGGCCGATCATGTTCTCAGTGACATAGACAGGAATGAACTTGTTGCCGTTGTGGACGGCGAGGGTAAGACCGATCATCTGCGGAACGACGGTGGAGCGGCGGGACCAGGTCTTGATCACGCGCTTGTCGTTCGCCGCCTGGGCGACTTCCACCTTCTTCTGGAGGTGGGCGTCAATGAACGGGCCTTTTTTCAGGGAACGTGCCATTGTCGGGCCTCCTAGTTGATCCGCTTGACGATGAACTTATCCGTGCGACGGTTGCCACGGGTCTTGTAGCCGCGGGTCGGCTGGCCCCAGGGCGTCACAGGGTGACGACCACCGGAAGTCCGGCCCTCGCCGCCACCATGGGGGTGGTCGACGGGGTTCATGACCACGCCGCGGACGGTGGGACGAACCCCCATCCAACGGGTGCGGCCGGCCTTGCCGATCTGGATGTTCTCGTGCTGCAGGTTGCCGACCGTGCCGATCGTCGCGTAGCAGTCCAGGTGGATCTTGCGGATCTCACCGGAGGGCATGCGGAGCTGGGCGTAGTCGTCTTCCTTCGCCACGAGCTGGGCGAAGGTGCCGGCGGCGCGGGCGATCTGGCCACCCTTGCCGGGCTTCATCTCGATGTTGTGCACCGTGTTGCCCACCGGGATGTTCCGGAGGGGAAGCGCGTTGCCCACCAGGATGTCGGCGGTCTTGCCTGCCACCACGACGCGGCCCACTTCCAGGCCGTCGGGGGCCAGGATGTAGCGCTTCTCGCCGTCGGAGTAGACCAGCAGGGCGATGCGGGCGGTGCGGTTGGGGTCGTACTCGATCGTGGCCACCTTGGCGGGCACTTCGAGCTTGTTGCGCTTGAAGTCGATGATCCGGTACTGGCGCTTGTGGCCACCGCCGATGTGGCGGGTGGTGATCCGGCCGGTGTTGGAGCGGCCTCCAGTGCGGTTTCGCTTGGAAATCAGGGAACGCTCAGGCGTGTCCGTGGTGATTTCCTCGAAGCCGAACTTGGACATGCCACGCTGACCGGGGGTCGTTGGCTTGAGCTGTTTGATGCTCATGGTTGTCCTCTTGCCTCAGGGTTGAAAGGGGCGGGCGATAATGGGCAAAGCTTGTCCGTCCGCCATGGAATCGCCTACTCGGACGCGGGTGCGCCCTCGGCGAGCTCGACATAGGCCTTCTTGCGGGGGCTGGAAGTCCCCACGAAACGGCCCAGCCGCTTGGTCCGGCTCGGAATCCGCACGGTGCGGATGTTCTTCACCTTGGACTGGAGAAGCAGTTCGACTGCTTCCCGGATCTGGTGCTTGGTGGCCCAAGTGGCCACCTCGAACACCTGGATGTTCTTCTCCCGAAGGAGCTGGCCCTTCTCCGTGAGGAGGGGCTTGCGGATCACGTCAAAGATCTTGGTCATGGCTTCACAACCTCCTGGAGGGCCAGGACGGCTTCCTTGGAGAAGATCACCTGGTCGTACTTGAGGAGCTCATAGACGTTCACGCCCAGGCTCTCGACGGTCTGCAGCTTCGGGTTGTTGCCGGCGGCCATGGTGAGCTTCTCGCTGGCTTCGGTGCCGACCAGGAGGGCCGAACCGGTGACGCCGAGCTTGCCGAGGGTCTGGACCAGGGTCTTGGTCTTGTGGGACGCGACGTCCCAGTTCTCGACCACCATGATCTGGCCGCTCGCCAGCTTGGCGGACAGCGCGTTGCGCAGTGCGGCGCGACGGGCCTTCTTGGGGAAGGCGTAATCGTAGGAACGGGGGTGCGGACCGTGAGTGGTGCCGCCGCCCTTCCAGAGCGGGCTGCGGATGGAGCCCACACGGGCGCGGCCGGTGCCCTTCTGCTTCCAGAGCTTCTTGCCGGAGCCGCTGACTTCCCACTTGTCCTTGGTCTTCGCGGTGCCTGCGCGCCGCTTGGCCAGGAAGTGGCGGACCGCTTCCCAGATCAGGTGCTGGTTCACGTCTTCGAGCTTGAAGACTTCAGGCAGGAGCTCGACGGTGTCGACCTGCTTGTTCTCGAGACTGAGTACGGGGTGCTGGAAGGCTGCCATCTTAGGCCTCCTGCTTGATGACGATGTACCCACCCTTGGGGCCGGGGACGGCACCCTTGATGAGGAGCAGGTTGTTCTCGACGTCCACCTTGGCGATCTCCAGGTTGCGAACGGTCACCTGGGCGTCGCCCATGTGGCCGGGCATCCGGACGCCAGGAAAGACGCGGCTGGGATAGCTGGACTGGCCGATGGAGCCGGGAGCACGGTGGAACATGGAGCCGTGGGTCGCGCGGCCGCCGGAGAAGTGGTGCCGCTTGATGACGCCGGCGAACCCCTTGCCCTTGCTGATGCCGGTGACGTTCACCTTGGTCTTCGCCTCGAAGGCACTGGCCAGGACACTGTCGCCGGGCTTGGATTCGTCCGTGGCATCCACCTTGATCTCACGCAGCACGCGGACCGGAGCAACGCCCTGCTTCTCGCAGTGGCCCTTCTCAGCCTTCGTGGCGCGCTTGCCGCCGTTGGGATCCACGAAGCCGATCTGCACCGCCTCGTAGCCGTCCTTGGCGGAGGTCTTGCGCATCACGACGACACAGGGGCCTGCCTGGATGACAGTCACGGGGACAACCTGTCCCTGCTCATTGAAGATCTGGGTCATGCCCAGCTTCTTGCCGATGATTCCTTTTGACATGATCTCTCCCCCCTCTACCGGTTGCCCTGGCGACTGAAGACCTTGATCTCCACGTCGACGCCAGCAGGCAGGTCGAGACGCATCAGCGTGTCCACGGTGTTCTGAGTGGGATTCAGGATGTCCAGCAGGCGCTTGTGCGTGCGGATCTCAAACTGGTCCCGGCTCTTCTTGTCCACGTGGGGGCTGCGGTTGACGGTGTACTTGTTCGTACGAGTGGGGAGGGGGATGGGCCCTGCCACCTGGGCGCCCGTGCGCTTGGCGGTGTCCACGATCTCACGGGTGCTCTGGTCGAGCAGACGGTGGTCGAAGGCACGCAGGCGGATGCGGATGTTGTCTTTCATGTTCACTCCATTGGGACGGGGACCGTCCATAGACGTGGGGCGCTGACCGCCCATGTGGATCCGTCCCGGAAACAGGGACAGGGCTGATCAGCATAGCAAAAGCCGCTGGAAATTCAACGGCTTTTTTGGAAGAACGCACGACCTCCCGTGGGAGGAAGCGGTGGATCAAGAGGCCCGGCAACCTTGCGGTTCGGGAAACGGCCTCACCCCGAGAGGGGCTGGAACAGCAGACTACGGGTCTTGCCTTGCTCTAAAACGGGCATTGTCCGTTGTAGAGATATAAATAACTACTTGGCGCCCTTAACTTTAGCAACAATTTCTTCGGCCACATTGCGGGGGGCTTCTTCATAGTTCGAGAACTGCATGGTGTAGTTGCCGCGGCCCTGGGTCATACCGCGGAGGGTGGTGGAGTAGGCGAACATCTCGGCCAGGGGCACCTTGGCGGTGACCACCTTGGAGCCGGCCCGGTCCTCCATGTTTTCGATGCGGCCCCGGCGGCTGTTCAGGTTGCCGATGACATCACCCATGTAGTCCTCGGGGACCACGACCTCGACGGCCATGATGGGCTCGAGGATCACGGGGGAGGCCTTCTCGCAGCCGGCCTTGAAGCCCATGGAGCCGGCGATCTTGAACGCCATCTCGTTGGAGTCCACATCGTGGTAGCTGCCGTCGTAGATGGTGACCTTGATGTCGACGCAGGGGTAGCCTGCCAGGACGCCGGACTGCATGGCTTCCTGAATGCCCTGGTCGGTGGGCTTGATGTATTCCTTGGGCACCACGCCGCCCTTGATGTCGTTGATGAACTCGTAGCCCTTGCCGGACTCGTTGGGCTCGACGATGAGGCGGACATGGCCGTACTGGCCGCGACCACCGGACTGGCGGACGAACTTGCCTTCGCACTCCACCCGCTTCCGGATGGTCTCGCGGTAGGCAACCATGGGCTTGCCCACGTTGGCCTCGACCTTGAACTCGCGCATCATGCGATCGACGATGATCTCAAGGTGCAGCTCACCCATGCCGGCGATGATGGTCTGGTTGGTCTCGGGGTCGGTCTTGACCTTGAAGGTGGGATCTTCCTGGGCCAGGCGGCTCAGCGCGATGCCCATCTTCTCCTGGTCAGCCTTGGTCTTGGGCTCGATGGCCACCTGGATCACGGGATCCGGGAAGTCCATGGACTCGAGGATCACGGGGCGATCCTCGTCGCAGATGGTCTGGCCAGTCAGCACGTCCTTGAGGCCCACGGCGGCGCCGATGTCCCCGGTGCGGACTTCGTCGATGTCCTCGCGCTTGTTGGCGTGCATCTGCAGGAGGCGGCCGATGCGCTCGCGCCGACCCTTGGCGGGGTTGTAGACGCCGGAGCCCGCGGCCAGCACGCCGGAATAGACGCGCAGGAAGGCCAGCGAGCCCACGAAGGGGTCGGCCATGATCTTGAAGATGAGGGCGCTGAAGGGCTCGCTGTCATCCGCCCGGCGCTCGACGGAGTTGCCTTCCTCGTCCAGGCCCGTGATGGCGGCGATGTCGAGGGGCGAGGGCATGTAGCTCACCACCGCGTCGAGCATGGGCTGCACGCCCTTGTTCTTGAAGGCGGAGCCGCACATCATCGGCGTGAAGACCAGGCCGATGCAGCCCTTGCGGATGCCCGTGCGGATCTCGTCCTCGGTGAGGGCCTCGCCGCCCAGGTATTTGTCCATGAGTGTGTCATCGGTCTCGGCGACCATCTCGACCAGTTTCTCGCGCCACTCCTTGGCAGTCTCCACGAGCTCCTCGGGGATCTCGCCGTAGATGACCTTGAAGCCCTTGTCACCCTCATCGAAGGTGAGGCCCTTCATCATCACAAGATCGACCACGCCGCGGAAGTTCTCCTCGGCGCCGATGGGGATCTGGATCGGCATGGGCCGGGCCTTCAGGCGCGTGCGCATCATCTCGACGACCCGGAAGAAGTCCGCGCCAGGGCGGTCCATCTTGTTCACGAAAGCCATGCGGGGCACGCCGTACTTGTCGGCCTGGCGCCACACGGTCTCGGACTGGGGCTCCACACCACCCACCGCGCAGAACACGGCGCAGGCGCCGTCCAGCACGCGCAGGCTGCGCTCCACCTCGGCCGTGAAGTCCACGTGGCCGGGGGTGTCGATGATGTTGATGCGGTGCTCGATGCCCTTCAGCTGGCCCGTCTGGGCGGTCCAGGCGGCCGTGATGGCAGCAGAGGTGATGGTGATGCCCCGCTCCTGCTCCTGCACCATCCAGTCGGTGGTGGCAGCACCCTCATGCACTTCACCGATCTTGTGGATCTTGCCGGTGTAGTACAGGATGCGCTCCGTCGTGGTGGTCTTGCCGGCATCGATGTGCGCCATGATGCCGATGTTCCGGTAGCGCTCGAGGGGGGTCTGACGGGCCACTGCGGCCTCCTGAAAGGATCAAATCGGAATCGGATTCGGGGGTGCTTCAAAGACCTTCGCGGAAGGAGCCGCCAAGCCGGCGGCTCCTTCCGGTCTTGGGTGCTGCTACCAGCGGAAGTGCGCGAAGGCCTTGTTGGCTTCGGCCATCTTGTGGACGTCGTCCTTCTTCTTCACGGCGGCGCCGCGGAAGTTCATGGCGTCCAGGATCTCGCCGGCCAGCTTGTCGCGCATGGTGCGCTCGCCGCGGGAGGCGGAGTAGGTCTTGAGCCAGCGCATGGCCAGCGACTGGCGCCGGTTCTGGGCGACTTCGACAGGCACCTGGTAGGTGGCGCCGCCGACGCGGCGGGACTTGACTTCCACCGAGGGCTTGATGTTGTTCAGGGCCTTCTGGAAGACCTCGAGGGCCTCCTCGCCGGACTTCTTGGCGACGATCTCCAGTGCACCGTAGAGGATGCGTTCGGCGGTGGCCTTCTTGCCGCGCTCCATCAGGATGTTCACGAACTTGGAGACGACGAGGCTGTTGTAGACGGGATCCGGAAGGATCTCACGCTTTGCGGGGGCGGAACGGCGTGCCATGTTTCACCTCACCTACTTCTTCTTGGCCGGAGCGGCACCGGCCTTGGGCCGCTTCGCACCGTACTTGGAACGGGACTGGTTGCGGCCTGCGACGCCAGTGGCGTCCAGGGTGCCGCGCACCACGTGATAGCGAACGCCCGGCAGATCCTTCACGCGGCCGCCGCGGATGAGCACGATGCTGTGCTCCTGCAGGTTGTGGCCAACGCCAGGGATGTAGGTCGTGCACTCGATGCCGTTGGTGAGACGCACACGGGCCACCTTGCGGAGGGCCGAGTTCGGCTTCTTCGGTGTGGTGGTGAACACGCGGGTGCACACGCCGCGCTTCTGCGGGCAGGCGTCGAGCGCGGGGCTCTTCGTCTTGTTCTGGAATGTTTTCCGCCCAACGCGGATCAGCTGATTGATGGTAGGCACACCATCCTCCATGGAAGGCACCGGTGAATCCGGGCCTGGGCCCGAGAGGTTCCGCGGAGGGAACATCGGACGGATGAAAACCTGCGCCGACCCACGGGGCCGGAACCATCTAGGCTATCGGAATAAGCCCAGAAGTCAATGCAACAACAATGAAAGTGCCAGACGTCACCCAGCCAGGGGGCAGCCGCAGCCGCCTGCAGCACAGCCATGGCCGCTCTTGGGGGCCTCCGCAGCCGCAGGCGATGGCGAGGCTGAGGCTGCAGGCTCCGAGGCCGCGCCCTTGTACCAGCCCCCGCCGGACAGCGAGAACGCGGCGACGGACAGCTGCCGCTTCATGCCCTCCGCCGCCCCGCAAGCTCCGCAGGCGTGGACGACAGGCGCAGACAGGCTCTCCAGCCTTTCTTCCGGCTGGCCGCAAGCTTCGCAACGGTATTCGTAGAGGGGCATGGCAGACTTCTCCTGGGAATGGTCCCCGAACCGATGATCTTACTTCCGAACCTACGATGCCGTCACCGACCCTTTTCTTCCAGACCCCTGAAGCCTTCCTCGCGGCCATCCCCCGCCCAAGGACCCTCTGCTTCACCAACGGCTGCTTCGACCTGATCCACCCTGGCCATGTGAAGTATCTGGCGGATGCGCGTGCCCAGGGCGACTTCCTGGTGGTGGGATTGAACAGCGATGCCTCCGTGGCGCGCCTGAAGGGGCCCGGACGCCCCCTGCAGGACGAGGCCGCCCGGGCCGCCGTGCTGCTGGGCCTGCGCAGCGTGGATGCCGTGGTGCGCTTTGACGAGGACACGCCGCTGGAGCTGATCCAGGCCCTTCGACCCAATGTCCTGGTGAAGGGCGGGGACTACACCCCGGAGACCGTGGTGGGCCGGGACTTTGTCGAAGCCCAGGGCGGGCGCCTCATCCTCATCCCGTTCCTGCCGGGACACAGCACCTCCAAGATCGAAGCGAGGATTCTCAGCGGGCGCGGCGTCACGCTGGAATAGGGTGTGTCCGGTCGGAGGTGACACTCGGTAGTCCCTTCGGTTGACGCGAGGCCGCGCAGGTCTCGCTAGGCTGGGGCTACCCCTCAAGGGGTATCTCAACCCAGGAGTCTCCATGCGCAAAACCCTCTTCCTTGCCTGCCTTTTCACGGGCGCAGCCCTGTCGGCCCAGAGCATCACCGGCGGCATCTACACGGGCCTCTCCCTGCCCGTGGGCGACCTCAAGGACAAGTCGGACCTGGGCACCAACCAGTTCTTCGGGTCCCATGTCGGCGGCCACCTCGACTTCCAGGTCGCCCCCCGCCATGAGGTCCGGGCCCACCTGACCTTCCAGAGCTTCCCGGGGTCGGGCTGGGGGGGCTTCGCCGCCTCCAAGAACGACTACAAGGCCTTCCAGGCCGGTGCCGACTGGGTCTACCGCTTCGAGGGCTTGAACCGCGGCTGGTACAGCGTGGCCGGGGCGAGCCTGAACCAGATCAAGAACGACTGGGAGTTCGTCAACGGGGCTGGCCGCTGGACCAGCGGCAGCGCCTCCCAGAGCGGCAAGCTCGGCGTGCGGGGCGGGGCCGGCTACATCTTCAACCGCACCTTCGCCCTGGAAGGCACCCTCAACCAGATCTTCGTCGACAAGAGTGGCGCCGACGGCCTCGGCTACGACACGGCCACCTGGCTCCAGGTCAGCGCGGTCTTCCGGTTCGGGAAGTAGCCTCCCAACTCCGTGAAAACGGGCCGCGTTCGCGGCCCGTTTTCATGGAGAGCAGAGAACCCTAGACCAGCGGAGAGAGCAGCTGCCAGTACTTGGGCAGGGGCCAGAGATCCGCGTCGCAGGCTTCTTCCAGCTGGTCGAGGACCTCGCGGAGGGCGTGCTTGGACTGGTTGACCGAGTTCCCGAAGGCCTCGGTGCGGGCATGGAGGTCCTCGATGGCCTCAGCCGCGTTCAGGGCGGCCTTCATGGCGCTGAGGCGGGCCTGGGCCTCGCCGGCGAGGGTGGTCTGGGCCTGCAGGGCCTGCTTCAGAGTCTCGGGGACGCTGATGCCGACCACAGCCAGCTTCGCGAGGCTCTCGGCACGGGCGCCGAGGTCTGCCGAGATGGAGGGCAGGATCTGAGTCTCGGCCATTTCCTTCAGGACCTGGGTCTCGATGGCGATGGCCTTCTGGTACTGCTCGTGCCGGATGTGGAGGCGGGACTCGAGCTCGCCCTCGGACAGGATGCCCGGCTTCGAGAAGACGGCCTTTACCGCAGGCTCCTCCCAGATGTGCAGGGCGGCCACGGTGTCCTTGGCGTGGGGCAGACCCCGGCGCTCGGCTTCGACCTTCCACTCGTCCGAGTAGCCATTGCCCTCGAAGCGGATGGCCTTGGTCTCGATGATGGCCTGGCGCACCACGGTCAGAACAGCCGCCTTGTGCTCCTTGCCGGCCTTGAGCTCGGCCGCCAGCTTGGTGTTGAGGTCCTCGAGGGCCTCCGCCACGGCGGCGTTGATGACCGTCAGGGGCAGGGCGATGGGCTGGCTGGAGCCCACGGCGCGGAACTCGAACTTGTTGCCCGTGAAGGCGAAGGGGCTGGTGCGATTGCGGTCCGTGGCGTCCTTCTCGATGCGCGGCAGGTTGCCAATGCCCAGGTCGATGATGCCCTGGGTGGAGACATTGGCCACGTCGCCCTTCTCGATGGAATCCAGGATGTGGTTCAGCTGGGCGCCCAGGAAGGCGGACATGATGGCCGGGGGTGCCTCGTTGGCGCCGAGGCGGTGGTCGTTTCCGGCGCTGGCGATGGCCGCGCGGAGCAGGCCGCCGTGGGTGTGGATGGCCTTCAGGGTGGCGCTGAGGAAGTAGAGGAACTGCAGGTTCTCCTCGGGCGTGTGGCCGGGCTCCATCAGGTTCTGGCCCTCGTCCGTGGCGATGCTCCAGTTCACGTGCTTGCCGCTGCCGTTGACACCGGCGAAGGGCTTCTCGTGGAGCAGGATGGCCAGGCCGCGGCGCTCACCAATGGACTTCAGGAGCTCCATCAGCAGCTGGTTGTGATCGCTGGCGAGGTTGGCAGCTTCATAGATGGGGGCGATCTCAAACTGGTTGGGGGCCACCTCGTTATGGCGGGTCTTGGCGGGGATGCCCAGCTTGAAGCACTCCAGCTCGACCTCCTGCATGAAGCCCAGCACGCGCTCCTTGATGCTGCCGAAGTAGTGGTCCTCAAGCTCCTGGCCCTTGGGGGGCTTGGCGCCCTGGAGGGTGCGGTTGGCGAACATCAGGTCGGGCCGCTGCTGGGCCAGCTCCAGGTCCACCGCGAAGTATTCCTGCTCCGGGCCGCACTGGGCCACCACCGTCTCCGCGTTCACGCCGAAGAACTTGAGCGCGGCCTTGGCCTGCTCGGAGACGACAGCCATGGAGCGGAGGAGGGGCACCTTGTGATCCAGCGCCTCGCCGTGGTAGCCGATGAAGGCCGTGGGGATGCAGAGGGTCTTGCCGAGGGGCCCTTCCATGAGGAAGGCCGGGCTGGCGGGATCCCAGGCGGTGTAGCCCCGGGCCTCGAAGGTGGCGCGGAGACCGCCGCTCGGGAAGGAGCTGGCGTCCGGCTCGCCCTGGGTGAGCATGCCGCCGCTGAAGCGCTCGGTGACCTGGCCGGGCTCGTCCCACATGATGAAGGCGTCATGCTTTTCGGCAGTGGCGCCGGTCATGGGCAGGAACCAGTGGGTGAAGTGCGTGCAGCCCAGCTCGATGGCCCACTCCTTCATGGCCAGAGCCACGCTCTTGGCCACCTCGGGGGACAGGGGCTCGCTGCGCTTCAGCGACTGGCGGTAGGACTTGTAGACGTCCTTCTGCAGCCGCTCGCGCATGGTGCGCTCGCTGAAGGTGTTGCAGCCGAAGTACTGGCTGACCTTGACCTGATCCAACCGTGAGATGCTGGACGAGTCCGGAGCCTGGGTCTTAGACATGTTTCCCCCTTGGATGAATATGCATGAATACAACTAGACGTGGACCGATAGCCGCCCCCGGGGGGCATGCATCGGATTCCCACATCCACTTGGACCCTGTGATCCTCGACCAGGGTAGCACAGACCCGCGTGTGGCAACAGCCTTTTTGGCCTGCGACCGGGCCTTGGCCCTGCTTGGGGACCTTGGTCGGAACCAGGCCGGATTGCCACGTCCTGCGGCCCTGGCCTGGGAAAGAGCCGCCTTCTCCGAGGTCTTCGACCACCCGGAGCCCAGCCGGCGCATCCGAAGTTTCCTGGCGAAGGGTTGACAACCTGTCGGGGGAAGAACCCAGGCCTCCCGCCCGGCCGCCAGCCCCCTAGAATGAATCCATGGACCTGACCGCCCCCTACCTCCCCGACCTCGAGAGCATCCCCGCCGGCCTGGATCTGCCCGCCGAGATCCGGCGCCTCAAGGCCGAGCGCAAGGCCGTCATCCTGGGCCACTACTACCAGGAGCCCGAGATCCAGGACCTGGCCGACTTTGTGGGCGACAGCCTGCAGCTCAGCCAGCAGGCCGCCAAGACCGACGCCGACATCATCGCCTTCTGCGGCGTCCACTTCATGGCCGAGACCGCCAAGATCCTCAACCCCACCAAGACTGTCGTCATCCCGGACATGGACGCCGGCTGCAGCCTGGCGGACCGCTGCCCTGCTGACCACTTCGCCGAGTGGCTGAAGCAGTACCCGGACCATGACGTCGTCAGCTACATCAACTGCTCCGCGGGCGTGAAGGCCCTCAGCACCGTCATCTGCACCAGCAGCAACGCCGAGCGCGTGGTGAACAGCCTGCCAAGAGACCGCAAGCTGGTCTTCGCCCCGGACCGCCACCTGGGCAAGTGGGTGATGAAGCAGACGGGTCGGGACATGGTGCTGTTCCCGGGCTTCTGCATCGTGCATGAGCAGTTCACCGCCAAGCGGCTGGCCGCCCTCAAGGCCCAGCACCCCGAGGCCAAGTTGATCGCCCATCCCGAGTGCGACGCCACGGTCAGCCAGCTGGCGGACTTCGTGGGCTCCACCGCGGCCCTGCTGAACTACGTTGAAAGGAACTCCGCCAAGGCCTTCATCGTCGCCACCGAGGCGGGCATCCTCCACCAGATGCGTCTGCGGCGGCCGGAGGCAGAGCTGATCCCCGCCCCCGCCGACAGTGGCTGCAACTGCAGCCTCTGCCCCTACATGAAGCTCAACAGCCTGGAGAAGCTCTACCTCTGCCTCCGGGACCTCAAGCCCGAGATCCGCCTGGAGGAGTCCCTCCGGGTGCAGGCCTTGAAGCCCCTCGAGCGGATGCTGGCCCTCGGGTGAGCGACCTTCCCATCCCTGCACCCTGGAATCCCCACAGCTGGCAGCGCTGCCCGGCCGCGCAGCAGCCTGCCTACGACCAGCCTTCCGAGGTCGAGGCCGTGCTGGCGCGCCTGCGCAGGCTGCCGCCCCTGGTGGTGCCGGGCGAGATCACGCGCCTGCGCGGGCTGCTGGCCGAGGCCGCCGCCGGCCGGCGCTTCCTTCTCCAAGGCGGCGACTGCGCCGAGCGCTTCCAGGACTGCACCCCGGAGGCCATCGAAGGCAAGCTGCGGGTGCTGCTGCAGATGTCCGTGGCCCTCACCCACGGCGGCCGCAAGCCCGTGGTGCGCGTGGGGCGCATCGCCGGCCAGTTCGCCAAGCCCCGCAGCAAGCCCACCGAGCTGGTCCAGGGCCAGGAGCTGCCCAGCTACCGGGGCGACCTGATCAACGGCCTGGAGCCCGATCCCGCGAGCCGCCGGCCTGATCCCGGCCGCATGCTGGAGGCCTACTACCACTCCGCCGCCACCCTCAACCACCTGCGAGCCCTCACCGCCAGCGGCTTCGCAGACCTGCACCACCCGGAGCGCTGGGAGCTTCCGGGCGGCTCCGGCGAGGTGCCCGCCTACCGGCGCACCCTGGATCAGGTGCGGGAGTCCCTGGACTTCCTGGAGGCCCTGGGCGGCATCCAGCGCGACGTCCTGGAGCGCATCGACTTCTTCACCAGCCACGAGGCCCTGCTGCTGCCCTACGAAGAGGCGCTGACCCGCTGGAGCGGCGAGGAAGGTGGCACCTACAACCTCGGGGCCCACACCCTCTGGGTGGGGGAGCGCACCCGCCAGCTGGACGGCGCCCACCTCGAATACCTCCGCGGCCTCCGGAACCCCCTGGGCGTGAAGGTGGGCCCCAGCGCCACCCCGAACCACCTGATCGCCCTGCTCGACCTGCTGGACCCCGACCGCGAGCCCGGCCGCATCACGCTGATCTCCCGCTTCGGCGCCACGCACATCCAGGCGGCCCTGCCCCCCCTGGTGGCGGCCGTCCGGGCCACGGACCACCCGGTGCTCTGGAGCTGTGACCCCATGCACGGGAACGGGGTCGAGAGCGCCTCCGGGCTCAAGACCCGGGACTTCGCCGCCATCCTCGCGGAGCTCCGCCTGGCCTTCGAGCTCCACCGGGCCCAGGGCTCCCACCTGGGCGGCGTCCACATTGAGCTCACGGGCGAGGCCGTCACCGAGTGCACGGGCGGCACCGAGCGCCTGTCCGAGGCCGACCTCAGCAAGGCCTACGAGACCGGCTGCGATCCCCGGCTGAACGACACCCAGAGCCTTGAGATGGCCTTCCTCATCGCCGAGATGATCCGGGGCTGAGCCTCACTGCACCGTGGGATGGACGCCCTCGGGGCCCAGGCGCAGGACGAGCTGCTCGAAGCCGGCGCCGAGGCAGACCTCCGCGCCGGCTACCAGGCCATGCAGCGGCTTCAGCTTCGGGGGCGGGAGGAGCAGCACCTCCCCGGCCCGCAGCGGGGGCAGGTCCAGGCCCTCCCAGGCCTTGAGGGGCGCGCTCCGCCGGAGGCCCCCCGACCGCAGCTCCAGGCTGCCCGCGGGCCAGGTCTCCGTCAGCCAGGCCCCCAGGATCAGGCTGCCGGCCTCCTCCAGGGCGAGACAGAAGCCCCCGATGGCACCGCCGGCCAGCCCCACGGCGGCCATAGAGGGCTGGGGCGGGGCCGTGAGCTCCGCACCCGGCCCCTGGACACCGAAGCGGTCCAAGTGGGAGCCCTCCATCCGGCGCAGCGCCGCGGGCCGGGGCAGGCAGGGGCCCAGGGCCACCGCCGAGGCCATCGGCGCCAGGAACTCGGGCAGGGTCCCCCGCCGGTCCCACTTCTCGGCATAGGCCACGGTCTGGCGCACCCGGGCCAGAGCCCGGGGCCCCCCGTCCAGCAGGCGGCGCAGGCTCGCGGGCACCAGCACCTCGGCCAGCCGGTCGGGGTCCCCCTCGCCCAGCTTCCGCAGGCGGAGGGCCTCGATGCGGCTCAGGTCCGCCAGGCGACCGGAGTCCAGCCGGGCCACCAGGGCCCGCCGGACCGCCGGACCCTCGTCCCAGGTGGCGGTGCCCAGCAGCATCAGGCTTGGGCTTCAACCCACTCCCGCGTGGTGGCGGAGAGGGCCTTGGGGCGGTTGGTGGCGAAGTCCAGCATCACCTGGACCGACTTGCCCTCGGCGAAGAGCTCGCCGACAAGGCCCTTGGTGATGCGGTAGGTGAGCTCGAAGGAGCTGTTGCCCACCCGGCTGCAGTGCAACTCCACGCGGACGTCGTCCCCCAGCAGGATGGGCATGCGGTAGTCCACCTCCACCCGGGCCAGCAGGAATCCTTCTTCCTGGAACTTGCGGCCCCCAAGGTAGCTCCGCCACCACTGGAACCGCGCCTGCTCCATGTAGGTCACGATCATGGCATTGTTCACATGGCCCATGGCGTCCAGATCGCCGAACCTGACCTCGATGGGATGGGAGAATGGCATGGTGCCTCCGATGCAACTACCTTAACGCCAACCCTGGAATCGACGATGCCCGCGCCCCTGCTCCTCGCCTATGACCCCGCCTGCACCCTCTGTTGCCGCATGGCCCTCTGGCTGGCCCGGCGAGACCGGAAAGGGCTGCTCCTGGTGGTCTCCCTGCGCGACCCGGAGCTGCTGCGCCTGGGCCCGGAGCTGGCCGGGAAGCCGCTCGAACGGGAGATCCACGGCCTCGACCTGACCACCCGGGAGGTGCGCGCCGGGGCCGACCTGCTGCGCCCCATCGCCCGCCGGCTGCCGGGCTGGCGGTGGCTGGCCCCCCTGCTGGCCCTGCCCGGCTGCCCCGGACTGGTCAACCGCATCTACCTCCGCTGGTCCGTCTGGCGATTCCGACGCACGGGCCGGCAGCCGTTCTAGGAATCCCCGTCCCTGCCGCTCTCGCGTAGCCTGGAGCCATGTCCGCTCCTTCTCGCCAGTCCTGGCACCCCGACCGCCGCTGGGCCGATTCCCTCATCGCCCTGCTGGCCCTGTTGGCCCTGCTGGTGGCGGGGCTGACCCTCTCGGCCCGCCAGCGCAGCGCCCGGCGCCCCTCGGAACGGGCCAGCCTGCAGGGCCGCCTCATGGAAGTGGCCCTGGGAGGGCCGGCCCTGCTGCTGCACCAGGACGGGCCTTCGCGGGACTGGACCCGGGCCGAGCGCCAGGCCCGAGAGCCCTGGGACCGGGCGCTGCTGGCCGTCCTGAGGGCAGAGCTTGGTGAGCAGAAGGAGCCAACCGGACACTGGCTGGACGGAATCACCCCGGCCGGGGCGGGGGGGCCAGGCTTTCGGCGCGTCTGCCTTGCCGCCTATGCCGGGGCGCCCCTCCCGAGCAGCGCTGACCGAACCGAAATCCATCGCCGCCTCGGGAACGGCTATGCCGCCGACCTGCTGGAAGCCCGCCTCCGGGACCGAGAGTCTGGAGGCGAGGCGCTCCGCGCCCAGGCCCGCCGGACCCTGACCACCCGCCTCGCTGGACTCGCGGCCATGGGCTTGCTGGTCGTGGGTGCTGCGGTGGGCGGCCTGGTCCTGCTCATCTACCTGCTGGCGACCCGGCCCCTGCCCCAGCCGCTGCCCGCTTGGTCCCTGTCCGGCCGGGCCGCAGCCCTGGTCCTCCTGACCTGGTTCCTGGGCTTCTTCCTGGCCAGCAACCTCGCGGGGCTGCTGCTCGCGCCCTGGCCCGGGCTTCGGTGGCTCGCCATCCCCCTGGGCTACACCCTCCATGCGGCGCTAGGCGTCCGCCTGCTCTGCTGGGCCGAGGGGCTCAGCCTGCGGGAGCTCTGGCAGCGGGTGGCGCCGGGCCGCCCGGGTCGGGACCTCGCGTGGGGCGGCGCCTTCCTGGGCCTGGCGGTGCTGCTGGTGCTGGCCGTGGCCCTGGTGGCGGGACCGCTGCTGAGCCCCGACCAGAGTCCCCAGCGGGACCTGCAGGAGCTGCTGCGCAGCCTGCGCGGCTGGCTCCCGAACCTGGCCCTGTTCCTGACGGTCACCCTGCTGGCCCCCTGCTTCGAGGAGCTGCTCTTCCGCGGCTTCCTCCTGCCCGTCCTGGCCCGGAAGCAGCGGCTCGCGCTGGCGCTGGCGCTGTCCGCCCTGCTCTTCGGGGCCATCCACCTCCAGCCCGCGGGGCTGCCCACCCTCAGCACCCTCGGCCTGGTCATGGGGCTGGCCCTGCGCCACACCGGCAGCCTCCGCACCCCCATCCTCATCCATGCCTGCTGGAATGGCAGCCAGTTCCTGCTGCTGCGGGCCTTCGCCTGATCAGGACTTGAGCCTGAACCGGGAGATCGCGGGCGCCAGCCACCAGAAGAGCTGGAGGACCACGAAGATGAAGACCGCCCACTTGAGGATCCGGACCCAGTCGATCTGGCCCGGACTGGACCCCGCCGGGGCCTTTCGGGACGCCAGGTAGCTCTCGACGGGGTCCTCCGCAAGGTCGATCTTCAGCGCCCGTCCCGACCGGGACCGGGTGACCGTGGGGGCCGGACCGCTCTCCTCCAGACCCAGCTCCGCGATGCGGAACCGGGCGGTGGATACGCTGCTGCCATCCTCCTCCTGGCCCAGGGCCGCGAAGAGCCGGGCCCGCATGCTGGCCGGACCGGGCAGGGCATCGATGAGCTCCTCCATGAACTCCGGCAGGGTGGTGTAGCGGTCATCGGGATCGACGGCGAGGGCCCGGTTGAACACCGCCGCCAGCCTCGGAGGGAGGTCCGGCGGCAGGGTCACCGGCTCCCGCAGGATGTGGACGATGATCTCCGTGATGCCGCTGCCGGGGTGGGGCAGCTGGCCCGTCAGCAGCTCGAAGGCGGTGGCGGCAAAGCTGTAGCGGTCCGAGGCGGGCGTGCCCTCTCCTCCCCGCAGGACCTCCGGCGGAGCGTAGGCGGGCGACCCGAGGAAGTCCCCAACCCGGGTCAGCCGAAGGGCGATGGTCAGGGCAGGGTTTTCGGCGCCATCGGGCCCTGGCAGCGCCGGGTCCAGGAGCGGCTCGGCGTCCACGCTTGGGTGGCCCATGCTCCGGGCGATGCCGAAGTCCATGAGCTTGGCCCGGCCCTCCTCGCTGAGCAGGATGTTCTCCGGCTTCACGTCCCGGTGGAGGATGGCCTGCCGGTGAGCCGCCCGCAGGGCCCGCATGGCCTGGATCAGCACCCTCGCGGCGGTCTCCTGGTCGAGGCTCTTCTCCTTGATGTGCTTGTCGAGGCTCTTGCCTTCGACGTATTCCATGGCCAGGAAGGGACCCAGCTCCTCCTCCACGCCCACGTCATAGATGGTCACCAGGTTGGGGTGGTTCAGCTGGGCGCTGATCTCGGCCTCGCGGCGGAATCGCAGCGCGGCCTGGTGCCGGGCGGCCCCGGTGACCCGGACCACCTTGATGGCCACCCGCCGCTTGAGCAGAGGATCCTCGGCCAGGTAGACCGTCCCCATGCCCCCCTGGCCAATGGGGCGCAGAACCTGGTACCTGCCGATGGTCTTGGGGTCCGCCATGGAACTGAGATTCTAACCGCGAGACCCCCTCCCGGAGTCGGGGTAGAATGGAGGATTCGACCCACTGGAGTCCCCATGGCCGCCCTGCTCGAAGCCATCGAGATCAAGCGCAAGATGTTCTTCCAACTCGAGGACACCCCCTATCACTGCCTGGACGTGGAGATCTCGACCCCCACGGCCCGGGGCGGGCAGACCCTGGTCCGGATCAAGATGCGGAACCTGCTGACTCGGGCGGTCTTCGACAAGACCTTCAAGGCCGGCGACAAGTTCAAGGAGCCGGACCTGGTCCTCCAGGAGTCCAGCTACCTCTACAGCGATGGCGAGGGCTCCCACTTCATGGATCAGGAGACCTACGAGACCCACACCCTCGGCCCGGACCTGCTCGGCGATGCCCTGGACTACCTCACCGAGGGCCTCATGGTGCAGATCCAGAAGTTCAACGGCAACCCAATCGGCCTGCAGATGCCAAGTCAGGTGGAGCTCACCGTCACCTACACTGAGCCCGGCGCCCGCGGCGACACGGCCAGCGGCAACGTCACCAAGCCCGCCAAGCTGGAGACCGGCATCGAGATCAAGGTGCCCCTCTTCATTAAGGAGGGCGAGAAGGTGAAGGTCAGCACCGAAACGGGCGAGTTCGCGGGCCGGGCCTGATGTTCCTGGCCGCCTGATGTCCCGCAAGTTCCGCCTGGGCCAGAGCCGGGAGGCTCAGGATCTGGACCACCGGGAGGTCTACTCCAGCGAGCGGGCCACGGACAGCAAGCGGCGCCAGCGTCGGGCCGAGCGCCTGGAGACCGGCATCGAGGCCCACGACGCCCAGTCCCTGCTGCGCCTGCCGGATCCGACTCCCTGGCTGCACCTGCCCGAGGCCACGCTGATCCAGCGCCACAGCCAGTGGGTGGACCTGGAGCTCGCCGATCACTCGATCCTCTGCGCCACCCTGGGGGGCAAGCTCAAGGGGGTCCACCTGGTCTGCGGGGACCGAGTGCGCTATGCCCCCATGCCCGTGGAGGCCACCGACGCCAAGCGGCCCCAGGGCCAGGTCGTGGCCGTGATGCCCCGGAAGTCCCTGCTCAAGCGGGGCGGCAGCGATGACCGCGAGCCCTGGCAGCTCATCTGCGCCAACGCCGACGAGCTCTGGATCTGCGCCGCCGTGGTGGACCCCCCCCTGCGGCCCGGCCTGCTGGAGCGGGCCCAGCTGCTGGCCCTGGATGCCGGGCTCACCTTCCGCGTCCTGATCACCAAGCGGGACCGGGCTTCCAAGAAGGACACCCTGCCCGAGCTGGATCCCCTGCGGGAGCAGGGTGTCGCCATCCATGAGACCTCGGCCCTGAACGGCGAGGGCATCGAGCCCCTGCGCGCCCTTCTGCGGGACCGCGTGGTCGTGCTGCTGGGCCACAGCGGGGTCGGCAAGAGCACCCTGGTGAACGCCCTGCGGCCCGACTCGGTCCTGAAGACCGGCACCCTGACCAAGTTCGGCACCGGGAAACAGACCACCACTGCGGCCCGCTGGCTGCCCCTGGCCCAGGAAGCTGGCCCCGGTGGCGGCATCCTCGTGGACACACCGGGCATCCGCACCCTCAGCGTGCGGGGCTTCGACCGGGCCCTGCTGGCCCGGGTCTTCCCGGAGTTCCCCGCCGAGGTGCTGGAAGAGCCCTGCGCCTTCGATCCCGAGGACGATGAGACCCTGGACCGCCTGGACCTGGCCTACCCGGAGCGATTGCAGAGCCTTCAGCGGCTCTGGCTGGAGATGGACACCCGCAATCCCAACCAGAACGTGTGGCGCTGATGCAGGACCGCATGCAGTCCGAGTCCAAGGTCCTGGGGCTGCTCTACCAGGCGGTCTTCGGCTCCCTGTTCCCCCTCTTCCACGTCGCGGCCCGCACCTTCGCCCGCCGGGAGCGCGCCCACGACGTTGCCGACCAGATCGCCAATGCGTTCCTGACCCTGCGACCCAAGTATCTGGACGCCATCCTGGGCAACACCGCCCGGGTGCTGGGGCGGCCTCCCAGCCATCCGGAGGTGGGCCGGGTTTCCCGGGAGATGGTTCGCCAGCATGCCCGGGCCTGGGTGGACTTCTTCTACTTCGGCCAGCGGCCCATCGAGGAAGCCCTGGCCCAGTTCGCCAGCATCGAGGGAGAGGATCGCCTGGACGCGGCCGTTGCCCAGGGGCGGGGTGTCATCCTGCTCACGGCCCACGCCGGCAACTACGAGCTGGGGGGCCTCCTGCTCCGGGCCCGGAACCTGAAGGTCCACGCCGTCTACAAGCCCGACCGCTTCGAGGCCGTGGAGCGGCTGCGGGAGCAGCTGCGCTCCCAGGGCGGGGTGGTGGGGGTTCCCGTGGACGGCGTGGGCTTCTCCACGCTGCCTCTGGTGAAGCTGCTGCGGGAGGGCGCCATGGTGGGCATGCAGGGGGACCGGGACTTCAGCCTGAACGGCCTGCCCATGCCCTTCTTCGGGCGGGAGGTGCACTTCCCCCGGGGCCCCTGGGAGCTGTCCGCCATGACGGGGGCCCCCATCGTCACCACCTTCTTCTTCACGGACGAGGAACGCCAGTTCCACGCCAGCTTCGGGGAGCCCCTCACCATTCGAGGCGCCCGGGGCGAGCGCATGGCCGCCATCGAAGCCGGCATGCGGACCTACGTGGCCGACCTGGAGGCCCTGCTCCGGCGGCACCCCAGCCAGTGGTACTGTTTCTATCCCTTCTGGGATGATCCGGCCCGAAGCGGAACTTGATCACGCCTGCCCCCCTGGCCCCTGCGCCTTTCACTTCCGATGTGGGATGATTGACCAAGCTCAGGGCTGACCGACCTGTCCCCTGTTCCTTCTAGGAGTTCGACCCATGCGCGTTTTCGTTCCAGTCCTGCTTGCGGCGGCAGCCATCCTCGGCCTCCAGTCGTGCAAATCCAAGGGATCCGATGCCGTCGTGGCCGCCCCCACCCAGCCCGGCACCGGGGCCCCTGCTGCCCCCGCAGGCGCCGAGACCATCTCCGGCACGGTGCTCGAGCGCATCGATGCCGCCCCCTACTGCTACCTGCGCCTCAAGACCGCCAAGGGCGAAGTCTGGGCCGCGGTACCCGAGGCCAAGATCGAGAAGGGCGCCGAGATCACCCTTGCCTCCCCCATGCTCATGAACAACTTCGAGTCCAAGACCCTGAAGCGCACCTTCCCTGAGATCTACTTCGGCAACGTGGCCCCGGCCGGTGGCGCGCCTGCGACCCCGGCGGCGACCCCCGCCCCCGGCGCCAACCCCCACGCCCAGGTGGGCAACACGACCGCGACCATCGAGGTCGGCAAGGTCGACAAGGCCAGCGGCTCCGATGCCCGCACCGTGGCCGAGATCTGGGCCCAGAAGGGCAGCCTCAAGGGCAAGACCGTCACCGTGCGTGGCAAGGTCGTGCGCTACAGCGCTGGCGTCATGGGCAAGAACTGGATGCACCTCCAGGACGGCAGCGGCGATGCCGGCAAGGGCACCAACGACATCACGGTGACCAGCCAGGACGGGGCCGCCAAGGGCGATGTCGTGACCGCCAAGGGCACCGTGGCCACGGACAAGGACTTCGGCGCGGGATATACCTACGCGATGATCATCGAGGAAGCCAAGGTCCAGAAGAAGTAGCCCTAAACCGCCGTTCCAGCATGAAAAACGGGCGCCTCTGGCGCCCGTTTTTCATGAGTGATTCTGGGCTAGGCCAGGGCGGGAACCGCCGCGAGTTCCTTCACCCAGGCAGGCACGGTGCGGACGCCCTTGGGGGGCTGCAGGGCCTTCTGGTAGCGGCGCAGCTCGCCGTCATGGTTGACGATGAAGTCGCTCTCCTCGGCGTGGTTGGTGATGGGCAGCCAGGCCGTGGCCTGGTGGCCGAGCTCCGAAGGCGCCACTTCCAGGGCCAGACTGAACGGCGCGGCCTGGAGGATCTGGCCCAGCAGCGCGGTCTCGGCAGGACTGGTGAAGGCGGCGTCGTGCAGCAGCACCACGGCCTTGACCTCCCCTTGCTGCACCTTGCCCAGCAGCTCTTCAAGGGCGCGGAAGCGGAAGCCCCGCTCCGTGAAGCCGCGGCGATTCAGGATGCCGTCTGCGCTGGTCTGGAACCGGGGCAGCAGCACTGGGAGGGTCCGGTCGCCGCTGCCATAACGCAGGGCGGGCGCGGAGGCCAGCTCACCCAGGCGCTGGGCGGTGTCGCAGCCGAAGGTGCCCTGGCCGATCACCGCCACGGGGCCCGCAGCCTGCAGCGCCTCCCGGATGGCCTCGGCCGAGGCCGGGGCACCCTTCAGCCGGGGGGCCGGGGCAGCTCCCGAGCGGTTGAGGTGCTCGTAGGCATAGCGCTCCGCATCTGTGATGAAGAGGGTCGTCTCCTTGCCCTCGGTGGGGCGGGGGCGAAGGCGGTAGGCCTTGTTGCCCTCGTGGTCGATCCAGATGGGGTTGCCCAGGGCCGAACAGCGGCTGATGGACGGGGCACTCTTGAGATACCAGACCCGCTTGCGGAACCGGAAGTCCCGGCTGGTGAGGGCGCCCACGGGGCAGAGGTCCACCACGTTCCCTGCGAAGGGGTTCTGGTCCAGGGACAGTCCGGAGAAGGTGGTGACCTCCAGCCGGGAGCCCCGGTTGGCCACGGTCAGCTCGCCGCCACCGCTGATCTCGCGGGTAAAACGGACGCAGCGGGTGCAGTGGATGCAGCGGTTCTTGTCGATGACAATCTTGGCGCCCAGGTCCTCATAGCGGTAGCGGCGCTTGGCCTCGACCATGCGGGAGTCGCCACTGCCGTAGTTGTAGGAGTAGTCCTGCAGCTTGCACTCGCCGGCCTGATCGCAGATGGGGCAGTCGAGCGGGTGGTTGATGAGCAGGAACTCCATCACGCCGGCCCGGGCATCGGCCACGGCGGGCGTGTTGGTGAAGACCTCCATCACCACTGCGTCCGGGTTGTCTCGCGGCGCGGGCGGCACCGTGGTGGTGCAGCTGGTGGCAAGCTTCGGCTGGCCCTTGATGTCCACCAGGCACATGCGGCAGGTGGCCACCGGCGTGAGGGCGGGGTGGTAGCAGTAGTGGGGAATGTCGATGCCCACCTGTCGGCAAGCGTCCAGCACCAGCGTGCCGGGGTTCACGCTCAGTGCAACGTCGTTGATCTTGATCGTCGGCATGGGCCCACTCCAGGGCTTTCAGGATGGGGCTTGATGCCTCGCAGGTAAAGATCGGTTCCTCAGCCCCTTCCGACGGCGCCCACCATGCACTGCCGGCAGAAGTCCAGGAAATCCTCCAGATCCGGGATATCCAGGTTCACTGTGGCAGGAGTCACATTCGGGATGACCACCCGCTTGCGCAGTTCACCGGTGGCCTCCAGGGAGAAGATGAACCAGGCCGAGCGGTCCTTCTCGGAGGACAGCGTGAGGCTCACCAGCCTGGTCTCGAAGAACAGGTCCGGGGCCCCGCCATCCTCCGGGGTCTTCCAGTCGGGGATGTGGCCCCTCTTGACGAATTCAGCCTTCAGTTGCTCCAGCGTGTGCTGGACCGTGAACTGAACCTCGACCTGGACATCCATCGGCCCCTCCCATTCCTTCTCTATTCGGTCAATTCCCCCCGAACCCAAGCCTGGACATCCCGCTCTATCCAGAAGCACTGAAAGCATGGAAAAATAAAGGGTTCAGGGGGCAGCCATGCCAACGGCATTGATCTCGGTCTACGACAAGACGGGGCTTCTTCCCCTGGCCGAGGGCCTGCTGGCCCAGGGCTGGCGGATCCTGGCCACGGGCGGCACCCTGCGCACCCTCCAGGAAGCCCGGCTCGAAGCCATTGAGGTGGCCAGCTACACCGGTGCGCCCGAGTGCTTTGATGGCCGCGTGAAGACGCTGCATCCCCGCATCCACGGCGGCCTGCTCTTCCGGCGCGACCTGGCCGACCACGTGGCCGACGCCAAGGCCCAGGGCATCGAACCTATCGACCTGGTGATCATCAACCTCTATCCCTTCGAGGCCACCATCGCCCGGGAGGGCGTCACCGCCGCCGAAGCCATCGAGCAGATCGACATTGGCGGCCCCAGCATGATCCGCAGCGCCTCCAAGAACCATGCCTCGGTGACGGTGCTGACCGATCCGGACCAGTACGGCCCCTTCCTGGAGAAGCTCCAGGCCGGCACCTGGAGCCTGGAGGATCGCCGCCGCTGCGCCCTGGAGGCCTTCCGCAGGACCGCCGCCTACGATGCCGCCATCTCCGGCTGGATGGAGCGGGAGCAGAGGGCCGGGAAAGCCTCGGAGCTGCCCCACCACCTCGCCCTGAACCTGGTCCAGAAACAGGGTCTGCGCTACGGCGAGAACCCCCACCAGCCCGCGGCCTTCTACGTGGAGCCCGGCTGCAAGGTCGAGGGCATGGCCGCCTGCCTGCAGCACCAGGGCAAGGAGCTCAGCTTCAACAACCTGCTCGACGCCGACGCCTGCGCCCGTCTGGTGTGGCAGTTCCTGGCCCCGGCCTGCGTCATCGTCAAGCACAACAACCCCTGCGGCGTGGGCCAGGGTCCCCACGCGCTGGAGGCCTTCATGCGCGCCCAGGCCGGCGACCCCGTCAGCGCCTTCGGCGGAATCGTGGCCTTCAACCGCCCCGTGGGCGCCGAAGTGGCCCGCATCATGGCCCAGAACTTCTGGGAGGTGATCCTGGCCCCCGCCTTCACCGGCGAGGCCCTGGAGGTGTTCGCCGCCAAGAAGCAGCTCCGCATCCTCCAGACCCCGGACCAATGGCCCCAGAGCGCCAAGGGCCTGGACATCCGGTCCATCGGCGGCGGTTTCCTGGCCCAGCGCGCGGACGACGCCTTCGTGCCCTTCGAGGACTGGGAGATGAAGGCCAGCGGCCCGGGCGCGAAGCCCCGGACCGAGGACCTCGTGCTGGCCCAGCGCGTGGCCAAGGCCGTGAAGTCCAACGCCATCGTGCTGGTGAAGGACGGTGCCACCGTGGGCATTGGCGCGGGCCAGATGAGCCGCGTGGACTCCGTCGAGATCGCCTGCCGCAAGGCCGGTGACCGGGCCCGGGGCGCGGTGCTGGGCAGCGACGCGTTCTTCCCCTTCCCCGACGGTGTCGAGCTGGCTGCCAGCCATGGCGTCACCGCCGTGGTGGAACCCGGCGGCAGCCTGCGCGACAACGAGGTCATCGCCGCGGCCCAGAAGCTCGGCGTGTGGCTCTTTTTCACGGGGATGCGGCACTTCCGTCACTAAGTTCTCTCTGGGGGTTCCGTGCTGCGCACCTCCATGTCACGCAACGCAGTGCGTTGCTCCCACTCGCCCGCTGGGCTCGTGGACATGGAGCCTCCCCCCGGACCCCCTCACCCGGTCCAGGCAGAGCCAGGTCGGCGCATTTTCAAGCAGTCCCACGTTTGATCCTTTTGCTTCCCTGGAAACACCATGAAAACCTCTGAGATCCGGCAGCGCTTCCTCCAGTACTTTGAGCAC
The DNA here is from genome assembly GCA_013334395.1 of Holophagaceae bacterium. GTDB lineage: Bacteria > Acidobacteriota > Holophagae > Holophagales > Holophagaceae > Geothrix. The sequence continues at coordinate 57,542 of JAAXXS010000003.1, forward strand.
CAGGGCCACCGGCGCGTGGCCTCCAGCGCGGTCATCGGGCCTGCGGACGACCCCACCGTGATGTGGACGAACTCCGGCATGATCCAGTTCAAGGACGTGTTCCTCGGCAAGGAGAACCGCGACTACAACCGTGCCACCAGCAGCCAGAAGTGCCTGCGGGCCGGCGGCAAGCACAACGACCTCGACATGGTGGGCTTCACCGCCCGGCACCACACTTTCTTCGAGATGCTGGGCAACTTCAGCTTCGGCGACTACTTCAAGGCCGAGGCCATCCGCTTCGCCTGGGAGTTCGTGACCGGGCCGGTCAGCGAGGGCAACCTGGGCATGGATGCCAGCAAGCTCTGGATCACCGTGTTCGAGGGGGCCGATGGCGTCCCCGCAGATGTCGAGGCCGAGGAGCTCTGGAAGGCGGCCGGCGTGCCTGCGGAGCGCATCATGCGCTGCGGCAAGAAGGACAACTTCTGGCAGATGGGCGATACCGGCCCCTGCGGACCCTGCTCCGAGATGCACTACGACCGGGGCGCCCATGTCCCGGGCGACGCCGTCCCCAACGGGGAGGGCGACCGGGTCATGGAGATCTGGAACCTGGTCTTCATGCAGTACGAGCGCGACCCGAAGGGCGTCCTGACCCCCCTGCCCAAGCCCAGCATCGACACGGGCATGGGCCTTGAGCGCACCGCCAGCATCCTCCAGGGCGTGGACTCGAACTACGAGATCGACCTCTTCGCACCCATCTTCGAGGCCATCTGGAAGGCCGCCAAGGTGCGGCCGGAAGACCGGCACGAGCTGGCCAACCGCACGGCCTCCCAGGTCATCGCGGACCACATCCGGGCCGCCACCTTCATGTGCTACGACGGTGTGGTGCCCGGCAACGAGGGGCGCGGCTACGTGCTGCGCAAGATCGTGCGCCGCGCCCTGCGCTTCGGCCGGAAACTCGGCATCGAGGGGCTCTTCTTCTCGGATCTGGCCCCCGCTGTCTTCCAGGCCATGGGGGATCAGTATCCGGAGCTGCTCCCGGAGCTGGGCCGCATCCAGAAGGCACTCCACCGCGAGGAGCGGCAGTTCAGCCAGACCCTCTCCACCGGCCTGAAGATCCTCGAGGCCAGCGCGGTCACCGCCGGGACCCTCGCGGGCTCGGACATCTTCAAGCTCTACGACACCTATGGCTTCCCCGTGGATCTGGTGGAGGACTGGTGCCGGGAGCGGCAGATCACCGCCGACCTGGCCGGCTTCCAGCTTGAGCTCAATGCCCAGCGCACCCGCGCCCGGGCGGCCATGAAGTCCCACGACCTGCGGCTGGCAGGCGATCTCGCCATCCTGGCCGATCTCCCCCCGACCCGCTTCACCGGCTACGACCAGCTCGAGAGCCAGGCGCACGTGGTGGCCCTCTTCGACGCCGGGCACCGCCGGGTGAAGCAGCTCACGGGCGACGGCTACGCCCTGCTCGACCGCACGCCCTTCTATGCCCTGTCCGGCGGTCAGGTGGGGGACACCGGCCAGCTCCGCTTCGAAGGCGGCCACGCCGAAGTCCTGGACACCACGGCCCCGGCCCACCGGCGCCATCTGCACAAGGTCCAGGTCACCGGTTCCTTGGTGGAGAACACCACGGTCAACGCCCATGTCCACCCCATCCGCCGCCGCCGGATCCGCGCACACCACACGGCGACCCACCTGCTCCACGCCGCCCTGCGGGAGGTGCTTGGCACCCACGTGAAGCAGGCCGGCAGCGTGGTGGACGCCGCCCGGCTGCGCTTCGACTTCACCCACTTCGCCCCGCTGGAGCCCACGCAGATCGTCGAGATCGAGCGGCTGGCCTCCCGGCAGGCCCTGCGGTCCATCGACACGAACGTGCGGGAGATGGACATCGAGGAGGCCCTCACATCCGGGGCCATGGCCCTCTTCGGCGAGAAATACGGCGATGTGGTGCGGGTGGTGCAGGTCCCTGGCTTCTCCACGGAGCTCTGCGGCGGCACCCATGTGCCCAACACTGGCGAGATCGGCGTGGTGAAGATCATCTCCGAGGGCGCCGTGAGCGCCGGTGTCCGGCGCATCGAGGCCGTCGCCGGAGAGATGGCGCTGGAACTCCTCCAGGCCGACGAGGCCATGATCCACCAGCTGTCCCGCCAGGCCAACACCGGCCGGGAGGCCCTGCCTGAGCTGCTCACAACCCGGGACCACCGCATCGCCCAGCTTGAGCGGGACCTGAAGGAAGCCAAGCTGAAGGCCGCCAGCGGTGGCAGCGGCGCGGAACAGGTCGAGCAGGTCAACGGCACCACCCTCGTGATCGCCCAGGTGGAGGGTCTCGAGGGCAACGCCCTGCGCGAGCTCATGGACCAGGTCCGCACCCGTCACCACAGCGCCGTCATCGTGCTCGCTTCGACGGTGGCCGCGGACAAGGTGGCGGCCCTGGTGTCCGTCTCTCCAGACCTCACCTATGACGCGGGCGCCCTCTTCCGCGCCATGCTGCCCGCCCTCAGCGGCCGCGGCGGCGGCAAGAAGGACCTGGCCCAGGGCGGCGGCAGCAACCCCGCCGGCCTCCCGGAAGCCCTGGCAGCCGTAAAGGCCGCGCTTTAGGTTTCCAGCATTGCCGCATACTCGGTATCGGCTGCGCCGATACCGAGATACACAAGGACTGATCGTGAAGTAGGCTGGTTACGACTTACTTGTTTCCGCCTTTTTCGTGGCAGCCCAGGCAAGTGATGAGCTTGGGGTCGGGGCTGCGCCAGTAGACGCTATCCTGGCCCGCCACCTCCTTGCGGAGGTTCTCGGGCACCCGGGCCCAGTAGAAGATGAAGGCCGTGCTCCCGTCCGCCTTGGTCTCCTTCATGTAGAGCGGGCCGGGCTCCGTGCCCGGTTTGCCCTTCTCATCTGTGTAGGTGGCCATCACCGCATAGGCACCTGGGCGCAGCGGCTTGCCAGCCTGGTAGTCATCGATGCCCGAGGCGGTGACCCAGATCCTGCGCCACCGGTCGCCATGGGCCTTGCTTCGAGAGGGTGCCACTTCTGCTGGCTCAAGGCTGGCGTAGTCCAGGGCCCGGATCGGGAGATCGGCCTCCTGGTCGTTCCGCTTGGCGGCATCCGCCTCGGCGGCGGCCTTGTTGGTGGCCTCATTGCCGAACACCATGATGCCCCCCAGCTTGCCGCTGAAGCCCCAGGTACCCAGCCAGAGGAGTCCCACCAGGAGAGCCGGCACGCCAGCACCCCGCTCGAAGAACCGCCGTCCCCCGTGGCGGCGGTCCGCGGGTCCAGCCTCCAGGTTCCGCCACGCGCGCCAGAGGAGGAAAACGCAGAGGCCGCCGATGACAAAGCCCGCAGCTGCCGCGAAGATGTGCAGTTGCAGCATCTTCTGGAGGACCTGTTTTTCGGAGGCAATCACCGGGAGGAACCCGGAAGGTGGAATCAGGTTGATCTGCCGCCCCCACACCAGCCCGCTGAAGAGGGCCGCGGTGCTGCCGACCCAGGCCACCAGGGCCAGGAAGAAGGCGGTGCCCGTCGTCACCTTGCTGTGCTTCGGGAAGAAGGAGGCGAGCACCGCCAGAGGCAGGGCTGCCACCAGGCCCAGGGGCAGGTGCACAAAGGCCGGGTGCTCCCGGGCGATGAACTCGAGAAGAGGAGAGGCGATCATGAGACTCCTGGCTTAGAACACGCGTGCGACGTTGAAGCCGAAGGCCCACTGCGACGAGAGCCGGGGGCCGCCGCCGTAGTCGCCGCTGAGCACCTGGTTGGCGGTGGTGCCGCTTGCGTTGGTGCCAAACATCGTGAAGCGGTGCTTGAAGGTCTTGTAGGAGAAGCCTGCGGCGAACCCGTTCTGGTAGGTGGTGCCATCGGTGATGCCGCCCGGGGCTGCCTTGGCGAACTTCGACGGCCGGGGGTAGTACTCGGTCGCGAAGGAGAACTTGTCCGTGAAGCCGACGCGCAGGCCCAGGCCCACGTTGAAGACCCCGCCCTTGTTCGGCGTGGTGTTCGGCGTCTTGCCCGGGGGCACCGGCAGGATGGTATCGGTGGTGGTGGTCTTGGTGATGTAGGTCGGGACCACCGAGAAGATGATGTCGTCCGTGAGGAAGATCTCGGTGGGCAGCTGAGCCGTCAGGCCGGAGATGCCCACCTTGCCCAGAGGCGTGACGGTCTCCTTCACCACCTCATCGAACCGCTCCACACGAATGGCCATGCGGACCCGGTCCCCGTTCATTACCTGCTGCTGGAGGCCCACGTTGAAGGTCTTGTTGTCCGCCGTGCGGTAGATGAAGGCGTTCAGGCCCTTGATGGGCTTGATGCCGAAGGTGAAGCCCACCCCGGCGTAGGCATAGCCATCCAGACCGTAGACGTCTTTGCCGTGGTCCTTCATGGGCTGGATGAACCGGTGCGTGAACACCACCCCCAGGTCCCAGTACTGCATCCGTTCCGCCGAGGGGAGGTTGATCACCAGCGGGTAGTCGGAGGACTCGGCGCGGAGGGTGCCCCCGGCCAGGAGGGCACAGAGCAGCAGAGGGGTGTGCTTCAGTGTCATCGGAGCTCCAGGAGAAGTCACTTGGCGGCGAACTTGCGCATGATCCCAATCATGGCCTTAGCATCAGCCTCGGACATCTTGTCCTTAAAGGCTGGCATCTTCTCCTTGCCCTGCAGGGTGACCTTGACCCAGTCGCTGTCCTTCTTCTTGTTGGCCTTCCGGCTGTCCGTGAAGTCGAAGCCGGAATCCGGCAGCGGCTTGCCGCTGTTGTCGCGGCCATTGCCGTTGAAGCCATGGCAGCGGGCGCAGGCATCATTCCAATACTTGTTGAGGTCGCCTCCCTGGAACTTGGGCAGATCCTTGGCGGGATCACCCGCCAGCAGGGTTGCGCCGGCGAGGAGCAGGGCAGAGAGGATGGTGAGCCGCATGAAGGGCCTCCTAATAGGTCGGGGGGGGTGGGCTGAAAACTAGTTCCAGAGGTTGCCGGTGGTGGTGTGGGTCTCCCCGTGGCAGGCGAGGGCGCATCCGCCCCTGCCCTGGGTGGCATTCACCGTGTAGGTCAGGGCCCCGGTGGCCGGCGTGACGCCGCCCCCGAACTTGATGGTGTCACTGGAGAGCTGGTCCGTGGCGTTGCGGACGGCCGTGGTGCCCAGATACTTGAAGTGGTTGACCACCCCGGTTCGGTTGTTGGTGGTGGCAGACATGTCGTGGCAGTGATCGCAAGTCTGGTTATGGTCCCCGGGGTTGTTGTGGCGGCCGGTGGCGTCGTTGTACTGGGTCGCGGTGGACGTGATCTTGTGGCAGGAAAGACAGTAGGTCGTGGCATTGAAGGTGAGCTTCCCGCTCTGCCACCCGGGGGTGGTCTGGCCGCCGTGGCAACTCACGGCGTTGCAAGTAAACGCCGTCAGGCTGGCCGTGGTGCCAAGTGTTCCGGTCTGGGCCTTGAAGGTGGCACTGATGGTCACCGGGGCAGGTCCGGTCCCAGTCGGAGTTCCATTCGGGCCACGGTTGGCGCCGTTGTAGTGCGGTTGGCTCGAGCCGCCCTCACCCGGCTGCGAGCCTGCATGGCAGGTCGCGCAGGTGAGCGTCGTGGGCAGGCCCATGTGCTTGCCGTGGGCGCCGGCAATGTTGGGGAAGGTCGTCCCAGCAGGCCCGAGGGTCTTGAAGCTGGGATCCGAATGGCAGGAGAGGCAGGTGCCCGCGCCCTTGCCAGCCGCCAGCGGCGAGGCACTGACGTGGCACTTGGTGCAGCTGGGACCGACCTTGCCGGCACCTAGCCCGGCCTCATCGTGGCAATTGATGCACTCCCCATTGAACATGGCGAGCGTCGCGGTCTGGTGGGTATTGCCTGTCCCGGAGCTGGTCGTCATCCCGGTGAGGAAGGGGGCCGGGTGTGCCGCGGCGCCCGGACCATTCACGTGACAGCTGTTCGCGTTGAAGGAGGCGCTGAAGCAGCCGGGTGCGGCGACGACGGGAGACACTGCACCGACAGTCACGCCATGGCACAGGCCACAGACGGCGGCGCGCTGGGTCGTATTGACGGCGGCGGCAGCGTTCCGGTGGGAAGCGGTATAGCTGCCACTGGCAATGCTGCCGGGCGATTTATACCAGCTGTCTGGATGCGCCTTGGCCTGGAGGTGGCAACTTGAGCAGGTGGTCGTGGTGGTCCCGCCATCGAACTTGTTGGTGCCGGGAACCCCATGGCAGGTCTGGCAGGATAGGAGGTCGGCCTTGGCCACCACCCCATGGAATGTGGCATCCGTGGCCCCAGTCGTCTTGGGATCCGTCCAGGTGGCCCCGATAGGATGGGGGGCCACGCCGGGTCCATTGGCGTGGCAGCTGACGGCGGCATGCTCAGAGTTGCCGAAGCTGGCGCTGTAGCAGCCGGGAGCGGCCGTCAGGGCAGAGGTGCTGGTCTTGGTGACGGCGTGGCAGATCACACAGGAGCCGTTCGCCTTCAGCGGATCCGTGGCATTCCGGTGGGAAGGCACATAGCCCGGGAAGGTCCCGACGGAGGCCATGTTCCAGGTCGTCGGGTGGGCACCAGCCCCCGTCGTCTTGGAATGGCAGGAGGAGCAGGCCGTGGCGGCGGAGCCCCCGTCGAACTTGGTGGTGCCTGGCGTGCCGTGGCAGCTCTGGCAGTACTTCAGATCCTTCTTGGCCTCGATGCCGTGGTAAGCGGTGCTCGTCGGATCCTTCCAGATGGCGCCGAGCGCGTGCGGCGCGCCGACGTCGGCATGGCACAGCGTGGCGTTGTAGCAGCCGGGCTGCGTCCCGGCTGGCGCCGGGGTGGCCGGGTGCCCGGCTGGATTATTGGCTGATCCCGGGAAGTGGCAGGTCGCGCAGACCGCCGCATTGGAGGTATCCGTCGAGGTGTGACTCCAGAGGGTGCCACCGGAGGTGCGCCAAGGCTTCGGGGGATGCGGCGCATTCACGCCGTGGCAGGTAGAGCAGGTCTTCGCCGAGGCGCCACCAGCAAAGTCATTGCCGTGGCAGATCTTGCAGGACACCAGACTCCCCCCGGTGAGGGCGTCCACGGCCACCTTGGCCCTTGCCCCGTGGACATCGGAGTTGGCCCACCCAGGAACGGTCTGGTGGTGACAGCCCGTGGTCATGCAGGTCGGGATGCCGCTGCCCACCTTGAGCACAGAGATCTCATGGCAGCGGGTGCAGTTGTCGATGCCGGCGATGGCGCTGCCAGGGTGCGTGTCGATCCAGCCCGCCGCGTGGTAGTTACCGTAGTAGTTGGCGACCCCGCCAGCTGCAGGCTTGGTGCCGCCACAGCCCATGAGGCCGACCAGGCAAGCGAGAAGGCATCCGAAGAGTCCCTGTAGGCCTGCTCGTTGGTCCCGGTTCTGATTCCTGCTCATGTGGACACCCAAGAATGGCTGGCGGCTCGTGAAGGAGGGACGCTGGCGGAGGGAGAATAAATCAGGCTTGTGGATGGCTCAGAGACCCATCGTCACGGCATTGCAACAGCATGAGGATTACTTGAGGTCGATCTTACGAAGCGCCCCGGGTTTATTCCTGAGGGAAAATGTAGACAAGAAGTGCTGCTGCATGACTAGTCCACTATCGCGTGAGATTTCCATTGATCCTATATCCCGATTGGTTGCCCATTCCTAGACCATAGGGTCTAGGCCTTCACCATTGATCCTACTCGGGTTATGGCATAATCTTCAGCTTCCATGGCCGCACGGTTTGCAGGAAACCGATATCCCGACTCAGGCGCTCTCCGGCGCCTCGCCTTCCTGCTGCTCTGGCTGTGTGCCTCGGCTTTTGCACTCGATCCGGACCGGCCCCTGGCCACCCACGCGCATCGCTCCTGGCGGAGCGAGGATGGCTTGCTTCAGGACACTGCTGTGGCACTTCTTGAGAGCCGGGGCGGTTTCCTCTGGGTCGGCACCGAGGCAGGTCTGGTCCGCTTCGACGGCGCCAGCTTTGAGCACCGCTCCCGGGTGGAAGTCCCCGCCTTTGTTCACAACCGGATCCAAGCCCTGGCCGAGGGCGACCGCGGAGCCATCTGGGTCGCCACCTCGGAACCGGGGCTCTACCTGTTTGATCAGGGCGCCATGCGCGCTCTGGGTTCGGAAGCTGGATTGCCAGACAACCCCATCCGGCGCCTGCTGAGAGACCGGGCAGGAACGCTCTGGGCCGCGCCCACCGAAGGACCCCTGCTCCGCTACGACGGGAAGCGCTTCCAGACGGTGCCCTCGGATGCCGCCCATCTGCGCATCCGGGCGCTGGCGGAGGATCCGGAGGGCGGGCTCTGGGTGGGCACCTCGGGTTCCGGCCTCTGGCGCCTGCGGGAGGGGCGCCTCGTGGTGGCGGCGCTGACTGCGGCGGAGATCACCACCCTGGAAATCGGCACCGATGGAGATGTCTGGGTCGGGACCCGAGCCCAGGGTCTCTTCACGCTGGCAGATGGCCAGCTGTGGGCACCACCCTGGGTCCGTGGGCTGCCGGCGCAAGGCATCAGCGCGCTCCGCCTGGATCGCGAGGGCAGCTTGTGGATCGGCCTGGAGCAGGCCGGACTCTTCCGGCGGACCCCGGCCGGACGCCTGGAGGCGGCGCCAAGCCTAGGCAATGCCCGCAGCACCCCCCTCGCCCTGCTGGAGGACCGCTCCGGCGCCCTGTGGGCGGGCACCGAACACCACGGCCTGCATGTCCTCTACCCAGTTCCCTTCCGGGGCCTCCCCCTGGTCGGTGCTCCCCCCGAGGAGCCCCTCAGAATGGTCTGCCAGGACTCCGGGGGCTCGGTCTGGTGCGTGACGGTGGACCACGCCCTGGGCATGGTCCGTCCTGGGCAGGTGGAGCGGGCCCCCCGGGGCAGCCAACCCAACGCCCCGATCACGGCCCTCTGGCCGCGCCTGGCCGGGGGCCTCTGGCTGGGCACCCGGAAGGGTGAACTCTATACGCTGGATCAGGGCCACCTCCAGCGAGCCGACGTGGCCCAGGGGCCCCGTTCAGACGCCATCCTCACGATCTTCGAGGATGGCCAGCGGGTGCTGTGGGTCGCCACGGCGCGGCAGGGCCTGTTCCGGATTCCGCCCAGCGGTTCTCCCCTGCTCTTTCCGACGGTCCAAGGTGTCCTGGCCATGGCTGGCGGCGGCACGCAGCCCCTGTATCTCGCCAGCCCCACCCAGGGCCTGGGCATCGTGGATGCCGGCCAGGTGCGCTGGCTGGGCCGGGCCGAAGGGCTGGGCTCCGCCGGAGCCCAGTCGCTCCACCTGAGCGAGGATGGGAACCTCTGGGTCGGCACCGGGGAGGGCCTCCGGCGCTTCCGGGACGGTCGGTTCCAGCCCCTCCCCGATCACGCCGCGCCCCTCCTCCTGGCCATTCACGCGATCCTCGAGGACCGCACCGGGCGGCTGTGGCTGAGCACGACCCAGGGTGTGTTCCGGATCCCCCGGGAGGCCCTCCTGCGGAGTCACCGGGAGCCTGGCACCTTGCCCATGATGGTCTTCGACCAGCACGACGGCATGCCCTCCCGCGAGACGCTGGGAGGCCCCCAGCCCGCCGCCTGGCTCACCCGCGAAGGAGCCCTCTACTTTCCCACCAGCCGCGGACTGTCCCGGATGGACGGCAACGCCTCCGCGCCGAAAGGCCCCCCGCTCACCCTCCTCCTGCTGAGGGCCGAAGCCGACGAGACAACCCTCCCGGAAACCCATCCCATCCAGGTTCCCCCGGGAACCCACCGCTTCGAGATCTACTACACGGCAGCCTCGCTGACCCGGGCCGACAAGGTCCGCTTCCGCTACCGGCTGGAAGGGTGGGAGCAGGCCTGGAATGAGGTGGGGAGCCGCCGCTTCTCCGCCTACTCAAACCTGCCCCCGGGTTCCTACCGGTTCGTGGTCCAGTCCTGGCGACTGGACGTTGAGGGCCGGCCCGAGGAATGCGCGGTGGACGTCCGGGTGCAGCCCTTCCTGTACCAGCGGCCGACCTTCTGGGTGGTCTGCGGACTCGCTGCTGCAGCCTTCGGCTGGTGGCTGCTGCGCCTCCGCCTCCAGCAGATGGAGGCCCGCTCCGCCGTCCTTGCCGAGCGGAACCGCATCGCCCGGGAGATCCACGACCACCTCGCCCAAGGCTTCACGGGCGTCCTGCTGCAGCTGGAGGCGGCCGAGGCCAAGCTCACCCGCATGGAGGGCGATCCGGCCCCGGTCCTCACACGCATCGAGCACGCCCGGAACCTGGCCGCGGACAGTCTGCAGGAAGCCCGCCGCTCGGTCATGACACTCAGCCCCCGGAAGCCCGAAGGCAAGGACCTCCTGGGCTCTCTGCGGATCCTGGCCGACCGCCTGCTGGCGGGGACGGAGATCCAGGTGGAGTTGGCCCTCACCGGAGAGCCCCGGCCGCTCCGCAACCAGCTGGAGGAGGATCTCCTCCGCATGGCCCAGGAGCTTCTGACCAATGCCCTGCGGCACGGCAAGGCAAGGTGGGTGCGCATCGTGCTGCAGTTCGAGGGGCGGCTGGTGCACCTCAGCATCGAGGATGACGGGTGCGGCTTCGACCCCTCCGCCAGCGCCGCCGGCTATGGCATGCGCAGCATCCGTGAGAGCCTCAAGACGCTGCGGGGGCACCTCGACATCGACAGCACTCCGGGTTTCGGTTCTCGCATCACCCTCACAGTGCCCATCCGAAGGTGGCCCTTATGACCTCAGACTCGACCGAACGCATCCGCCTCCTCATCGTGGATGACCACCCGATCGTGCGTGACGGGCTGGTTGCCATCCTTCACGAAGGTGAGCCCGACCTGGAGGTCGTGGGCGAAGCCGGCGATGGCAAGGAAGCCGTGGTGGCCTGGCGGAACCTGCGCCCCACGGTGACCATCATGGACCTCCAGCTGCCGGGACAGACCGGCGTCGAGGCCATCAAGGCCATCCGCCGGGAGGACCCCGAGGCCCGGGTGCTGGTGCTCACGACCTTCGACGGCGACGCGGACATCCAGCGCGCCCTCGAGGCCGGCGCCCGCGGCTACCTGCTCAAGAACGTGCGCAGAGCCGCCCTGATCGAAGCCGTCCGGGCGGTGGCGGCAGGACAGCGCTACCTGCCGCCGGCCACGGCGGCCCGCTTGGTGGAGGCCATGGAGTCCGAGCGCCTCACCGCCCGTGAGCTCGACGTGCTGCGTCTGCTCGCCCTGGGCGAGCGCAACCGCGAGATCGCCAAGACCCTTGGTCTGGCTGAGCCCACGGTGAAGATCCACGTGAACAACCTGCTGCGGAAGCTCGAGGCCAAGGACCGGACGGAGGCGACCGTGATCGCCCTCCGGCGCGGCCTCATCCACCTCTCGTGAAGAAGGCGGCGAGTCCGGACCTGAGGCCCTAGCGTGCGATTTCGACGGCCCTCAGCTCCCGCATGACGGTGACCTTGATCTGGCCGGGATACTGCATCTCGGACTCGATCCGGCGGGAGACGTCCTTGGCGATCCAGTAGGCCTGGTCGTCGTTCACAGAACCCGCATCCACCAGGATGCGGATCTCGCGACCCGCCTGCATGGCGAAGCTCTTCTGCACGCCCTTGTAGCTGTTGGCGATGCCCTCGAGCTGCTCGAGGCGCTTCACGTAGGTCTCCAGCATCTCGCGGCGGGCCCCGGGCCGGGCGGCGCTGAGCGCGTCCGCGGCGGTGATCAGCATGGCCTCCACGGTGCGGGGCTCGAAGTCCCCGTGGTGGCAGCTCATGGCGTGGATGACCTCCTCTTTCTCCCCGTAGCGCTGCAGCAGCTGCATGCCGATCTCGATGTGGGTGCCTTCCACCTCCCGGTCGATGGCCTTGCCGATGTCGTGGAAGAGCCCCGCGCGCCGCGCCAGCCGGGCATCCGAACCCATCTCGCCAGCCATGTATTCGGCGATGCGGGCCACCTCCTTGGTGTGCTCCAGCACGTTCTGGCCGTAGGAGGTCCGGTAGTTCAGGCGGCCCACCAGCTTGTGCAGCTTGGCGTGCACGTCGGGAAAGCCCATCTCGATGCAGGCCGCCTCGCCGATCTCCTTGAGGTGCTGGTCCATGTCCACCTTGACCTTCTCCACCACCTCCTCGATGCGGGCGGGGTGGATGCGGCCATCGGCCAGCAGCTTGAGGATGGCCTGGCGGGCCACCTCGCGGCGGATGGGATCAAAGCTCGACACCACGATGCTCTCGGGCGTGTCGTCCACGATCAGGTCGCAGCCCGTGGCCTTTTCCAGTGCCCGGATGTTGCGACCCTCGCGGCCGATGATGCGGCCCTTCAGGTCATCGCTGGGGAGCTGGACGGAGCTCACGGCCTGCTCGGCCACCACGTCCGAGGCCACCCGCTGGATGGCGGCGCCGATGGTCCAGCGGGCCTTCTTGGCGGCCTCTTCCTGGGCCTCCTCCTCGATGCGGCGCACCAGCTTGGCGGCGTCCATCTTGGCGGAATACTCCAGCTGGGATATGAGCTCCTTCTTGGCGTCCTCGCGGGTGAGCCCCGCCACCTCCTCCAGGCGCTTGGCCTGGGCCTCCACCAGCTGTCGGGCTTCCAACTGCTGCGCCTCGAGGCGCTCCAGCTCGGCCTTGCGCTTCTCGGAGAGGGTCTCGACGTCCTTGGTCTTCTGGTCCACCTGCTGGTGCTTCTTGTCCAGGCCCTCTTCCTTGGACTGTAGCCGCTGCTCCTGCTTCTCCAGGTTCTTCTGGCGCTCGGTAAGCAGCTTCTCGGCCTCGGTCCGAGCCTGCAGGGCCTGCTCCTTGGCCTTCAACTCAGATTCCTTGCGGATGGTCTCGGCCTCCTGCTCGCCCCGCTGGCGCAGCCGCTGGGCCTCCCGCTGGGCCTCCTCCAGCAGCTTCTCCCGCTGGGTCTTGATGTCCGCCTCGGCCTTCGCCTGGGCCTGGGAACCGTCCAGGGCGGCCTTCTGCGCCCGCACCGACATGAGGTAGGCGACCGCTCCGGCCGCCAGGGCCAGGGCCAAAAAGATCCAACTCGTCAAATTCATGGGCGACTCCAAGGAAGAGGATCCAAAGAGCCACCAGCACCCGAATTGAAAATCCCCGCTCAGTCGTGGAGGCTTGCCGAGTTCCCTAGCTTGTAGGGGGGAGACCAGAATCCCTGGCTAAGGCGCGCCGTCGCGCGGAACGCACAGGTCAGGGGGAAGGTTTCCCGTGTCGACTTACGGAACAAGCGCTTGGCCATAAGCACGGGCCTCGCAGGGAGATCAGTCACCGTCCTCGTCCAGCAGGGGCACAGGGGCGGAAGGTTCGTCCGGAACATCGTTCAGAAGCTTGGACAGAGTCTGTTCCAGGTTGTGGGTTTGCTGGTTGGCTTCCTGCTCGAGGCGCGCCACACGGTGCGCCAGGTTCAGGGCGCCCAACAGGTACCAGGACGGAGTGTCCAGGCCCTTCGGGACGCAACCCCATCTTAGCTGGCATTCAGAGTCCATGTCCTGAAAGGTCTCCTCCAGAATCCGGACAGCCGCCGCGAGGGTCTCGGGCTGGTCCGTCTGGACCTGGAGCGCCCGGGCCTGGACTGTCACCGTGACCGGGTGGGTGCCCGGCAGGGGGAGAGGGAGGGTCATCCCAGGGCCTCCAGCGCACGCAGGATCGCCGCCACCTGCTCCCGGGTGGCCTCGCGGTCCTTCTCCAGGGCGGTCCGGGCGGACACGGCCTCCTCGAGGCGGGCCCGCAGGGACTGCAGCTCCTGGTCCCCGGCGGCGCCGGCCGACTTCAGCGCATCCAGCTCTTCCTTCAGCTGGTTGCGCTGCTGGAGCAGGGCCTGCATCTTAGCTTCAAGCTGTTTCAGTAGGTCCATGGGAGCTGCCTCAAAGGCCTCATTCTACGCCCGGAGCCTCGCCCCCAGGGACTCGGCTGCAACCAGCGCCGCCGCCACCCAGCCATCGACCTCGTCACCGACCAGGGTCCGGTCCGCCTGGAAGCGCATGCGGAGGAGCCAGGCCTGCTGGCCTTCCGGCAGGCTCTTGTGCCGGAACACATCCACACAGCGGAGCTCCAGCAGGCTGCCGGCGGGCAGGGCCGCCGACATGGCCTGATGCAGGGCCGCGTAGGACTGGCCCAGGTCCACCAGGAGGGACAGGTCCCGCTCCACCGAGGGGAACCGGCTGAAGGGCCGGAAGACCGGGATGATCCGGTCCTGGGGCCGAGGCAGGGCCTCCAACTCAATCTCGAAGCCGAAGAGCCCATCGGCCAGCCGGTGGATGGTGGGGAGGCCCGGGAGCTCCAGGTCGCGGGCCAGCCCGGCGAGGTCGGCCTCCAGCACCGCCCGGGCGGGGCTGAGGTAGTCTTCGCCGCCCAGGACGCCGCCCCACACCGCCGCCAGGGCCACCTGCTCCAGGGGACCCGCAGGGGTGCTGCGGTAGGCCGGTGCGAGCTCGAAGAGCTGGACCAGCCTGGAGCCCTGGCGCAGGTTCTGCTCCGCCGTGGTCTTGAGGCTGGGCAGGAGGGAGGCCCGCAGGACGGAATACTCGTAGCCCAGGGGGTTGGCCAGGGTGCGCCCGGCCGCCGGATTGTCCGCACTGGCGAAGAGGGCGTCGGCCTCGGGGCTGATGAATCCATAGGTCACGGTCTGGTGGAAGCCCAGCTGGGCCAGCCGACGCGCCACCCGCTGCCGCAGGAGGTAGGCGGGTGCGAGGTGCTCGGGTGGCCCCTCCATGGGCGGGAGCACCGAGGGGAGGTGCTCGTAGCCCCGCAGGCGCAGGACTTCCTCGGCGAGGTCCTCGGCGATGGCCAGGTCATGCCGCCAGGTGGGGGACACGACGCGGAGTCGATCGCCCGCAGCTGTCACGGCGCAGCCCAGCCGGGTCAGCGCCTCCTGGGCAGCCTCGAGGGTGACGATCTCGCCCGCCACGCGGGCAAGCAGGGCCATCTCCAGCTCCACTGGCGCCGCGGGTACAGGCACTGCCCCTGCGGTCCAGGCGCCGATCAGCTTCGCCTGGCACCAGGCCTGGAGGCGCGCCACCAGCAGGTCGCGGGCAACCCGGGCCATGGCGGGATCCGCGCCGCGGCCGAAGCGGTGCGAGGCGTCCGTGTGCAGGCTGTGGCGGCGGGCCGTGGCCCGCACCACCTTCGGCTCGAACCAGGCGCTCTCCAGTAGCACGCGGCGCGTGGCCTCGGTCACCTTGGTGCGGTCGCCACCCATGACACCCGCGAGGGCGATGGGACCGGCCTCGTCGGCGATGAGGAGGTCGCGCTCCATGAGGGTCCGGGTGACTCCGTCCAGGGTCACCAGGGTCTCCCCGGCCTTCGCCCAGCGCACCGCGACGGCACCGCGGATGGCGTCCGCATCGAAGGCGTGCGTGGGATGGCCGTAGCGGAGCAGGAGCTCATTGGACGCATCAACCGCCGGCAGGCGCTTCGGGCTGGCCTCCAGAGCCCGCAGGAAGGACTGGGCGACCTCGGGGGTGACCCCCTCGCCAAGCGCCAGCACGGCCGTGGCATAGATGGGACAGGCCTCAGCCTCAAGCCGCACCGGGACCAGCGCCGCACCTTCGGAGACCAAGCCAGTGGCGATGGGCGCGAGGGGCTGCTGCAGCTTTGCTGCGAGCTCGCGGGCGATGCCCCGATGGGACATGGCGTCCCCGCGGTTGGCGGTGATGTCCACATCCAGCGCCTCGGTGCCCTCAAGGGTGGCCACCCCATCCACGGGGAAGCCGAGGGCGGCCAGGACCTCACAGAGCTGGCGCGTGTCGAGCTCTGCGGAAGCCGGAATCTCCTGGGCCAGGACCTTGCGTTCGATCCACATCAGTCGAGCCCTCCCATGGCCTTGAGGAAGCGCTGGTCGTTCTCGAAGAACAGGCGCAGATCCGGTGTCTGGCTGAGCATCATGGCCATGCGCTCGACGCCCATGCCGAAGGCCCAGCCGGACCACTCCTTGGGATCAATGCCCGCATAGGCCAGCACGTTCGGATGGATGAGGCCGGCGCCAAGGATCTCGACCCAGCCCGAGCCCTTGCACACCCGGCAGCCCCGGGCGCCGCAGAGCGGGCAGCTCACGTCCACTTCGCAACCGGGCTCCACGAAGGGGAAGTAGGAGGGCCGCAGGCGGATCTCCGTGTCCGGTCCGAACAGGGCGCGCAGCGCGTACTCCAGTGTCCCCTTCAGGTGCTGCATGCCGATGCCGTGGCCCACGAGCATGCCCTCCACCTGGTGGAACATGGGGCTGTGGGTGGGATCGATCTCATCCTTGCGGTAGACGCGGCCCGGCGCGAGGAAGCGGATGCCGCCGCGCGCGGCGAGGTCCGGTGCCACCCGCAGCAGGGTTCGGACCTGCACAGGGCTGGTGTGCGTGCGCAGCAGCAGCTCGGGATGCGCCGCGAGGTAGAACGTGTCGGAGCTGGCCTTGGCGGGGTGGTCCTCGGGGATGTTCAGGCCGTCGAAGTTGTGGGCTTCGGTCTCGACTTCGGGACCTTCCTCGACGTGGAAGCCCATGGGCCGGAAGACCTCCACCAATCGGTCCATGAGGCGGTTCAGGGGATGCAGCGCACCACGCGGCGGCTGGGGCGGCGGCAGGGCGGGATCCCAGGTGGCCGCGAGGGCCCCGAGCTTCCGTTTGGCAGCCTCAAGCTCCGCCTGGCGGGCCTTGAGACCTTCCTCCCACTGCTGCTTGAGGCCGTTGATGGCCGCGCCCAGCTCTCGCTTCTGTTCCTTTGGCGCCGTCTTGAGCAGCTCCATGAGGCGGGTCGCGTGGCTGGCCTCGCGGCCCACGAAGGCGCCCTTCAGGCGCAGCAGGGCATCCAGGTCGCCGCAGGCGGCCAGCGCGGCGGGGAAGGTTTGGCCCGCCTCGACGATTTCAGGCGGCAGCAGCTGATCCATGGAGCCCTCGACTGGTGGTTCAGAACAGAGAAAGGCCGCTCACGCGGCCTTTCGGGTGTCTGCGACGTGCTGCTTCGCGTTCAGCCCTTGGCCACGGCCACGAGCTTGGTAAACGCCTCGGGATTGCGAACGGCGAGATCCGCAAGGATCTTGCGGTCCAGGTCCACGGACGCCTTCTTCAGGCCGCCCATGAACTTCGAGTAGCTGGTGCCGTTCTGGCCGCAGGCGGCGCTGATGCGGACCACCCACAGGCGACGGAAGTCGCGCTTCTTGACCTTGCGGTCACGGTAGCCGTAGCCGAGCGCCTTCTCGACCGCTTCCTTGGCGGAGCGGTACAGGCGGGACTTGGCGCCGTAGAAGCCCTTCGCGAACTTCATCATGCGCTTGCGGCGCTGGGCACGTTTAAAACCGCGTTTTACGCGAGTCATGTTGGATCCTTTCCTCGAGGCAGCGCGTCCGGAAATGGGCGGGCTTTAGGGGCCTCATCGGGGGTGGCAGCAGCCACCGGGTTGAACCGTCGGCGTGAGCGCCGAAGGCGAAAAAGGTAAAACCACGCGCAAGCTGCGCTTGCGCGGTTACGGGGTTCCCGAGGGAACCCCGCGGGAAATCACGCGTAGGGCAGCATCGCCATCACGGCCTTCTGATCGGCCTTGGAGACCATGCGGCCCATGTCGAGCTGGCGCTTCCGCTTGGCGGTCTTCTTGGTGAGGATGTGGCGCTGGTGGGAGCAGCCGCGCTTGAACTTGCCGCCGGCCGTCTTCTTGAAACGCTTCTGTGCGCCCTTGTGGGTCTTGATCTTGTAGCTCATGGGTTCCTCACTGGATCTGGGATTCCGTTGCTGGGGTGTCGGTCTTGACGGCTTTCGGTTTCTTGGGCGGCTTGGGGGCTTCGATGATCCGGGGAGCGAGGATGGCGTGCATGTCACGACCATCGATGCCTGCGGACTTTTCAACGATGGCCTTGTCGCCGATCCGCTGGATGACTTCCTCAATGATCCGGTAGCCAATGTCACGGTGGACCACCTCGCGTCCGCGGAACATGACCACTACTTTGACTTTGTCTTCGTCCTCCAAGAACCGCAGGATGTGCTTCACTTTGAAATCGAAATCGTGGTCATCGGTCTTGGGTCGGAACTTCACTTCCTTGACAACGATGTTTTTCTGCTTGGCGCGGGCGGCGTGCTCCCGCTTGGCTTCCATGAACTTGTATTTGCCGTAGTCCATGATCCGGCAGACAGGGGGATTGGCATTCCCGGCTACTTCCACCAGATCGAGACCGCGCTCTTCTGCGATCCGAATGGCCTGCTGGGGAGGCATCAAGCCTAGCTGTTCGCCATCTTCGGAGATGACGCGGACCTCTTGGGCCCGGATGCCGTCGTTGATGCGAGTCTCATTAGGACGAATGGTTCCTCCCCTAGTTGCACAAGGACAAAAAGTCTATCACTTCAATGGATCCCCGCCAAGCACGGAAAACAGGATCAGCGCTGGCGGTCCCGGACCTCGGTGGCCAGGGACGCGAGGAAGTCGGCCAGGGGCTGGACCCCCAGGTCGCCCCGGTGACGATGGCGGACGGAGACGGTGCCCGCCTCGGCTTCGCGATCGCCGAGGACCAGCATGTAAGGCACCTTCGCCAGCTGGGCTTCCCGGATCTTGGCCTTCAGGCTCTCGTTCCGAAGATCCAGCTCAGCCCTCAGTCCCAGCGCCTTCGCCTGGGCCGCGGCCTCCATGGAGAAGGCATGCGCCCGGTCCGTGATCGGCAGGATGGCCACCTGGACCGGGGCCAGCCAGGCCGGGAACGCACCGGCGGTGTGCTCCACCAGGATGCCCATGAACCGCTCGAGGCTGCCGAGGATCGCGCGGTGCAGCATGATGGGCTGCCCCTCGCCGCCATCGGGGCGGGTGTATTTGAGCTCGAAGCGCTCGGGCAGCATGTAGTCCACCTGGAGGGTGCCCAGCTGCCAGGGCCGCTTGAGCGCATCCAGGATCTGAAACTCGATCTTGGGCCCGTAGAAGGCGCCTTCGCCGGGGTTCAGCGTAAAGGGTATGCCGGCCTCGTCCAGGGCCTCGGCCAGCGCCTTTTCGCCCGCATCCCAGACCTCGTCGGAGCCCAGGCGTTTTTCAGGCCGGGTGCTGAGGGCCACGCGCATCCCCTCGAAGCCAAAGGTGTCGTAGACCTCCTTGAGCAGTTCCAGGAAGGCCGCCATCTCGCCCTTGATCTGCTCGGGCGTGCAGTAGATGTGCGCGTCGTCCTGACAGAAGGTGCGGACCCGCGTGAGGCCATGGGTGACGCCGCTGCGCTCGAAGCGGTGCAGGCGTCCGAAGTCGGCGTAGCGGATGGGCAGATCCCTGTAGCTGTGCTTCTGGCTGCCGTACATGATGCAGTGGCCGGGGCAGTTCATGGGCTTCACGGCGTATTCCCGCTCTTCGGCTGTGGTGAAGTACATGTTCTCGGCATAGTTGTCGTAGTGGCCGCTGGTCTTCCAGAGCGCCACGTCGAGGATCTGCGGGGTGATGACCTCGCTGTATTCGTATTTAAAGTAGAGCTCACGAATGTAGGTCACCAGCTCGTTGTAGACCTGGGTGCCCTTGGGGTGGAAGAAGGGCGAAGCCGGCGCCTCAGGGTGGAAGGAGTAGAGCCCCAGCTCCTTGCCGAGCTTGCGGTGATCCCGGGCCTTGGCCTCTTCCAGGCGCTTCAGGTGCTCGTCGAGCTCCTTCTGGGAGTGGAAGGCCGTGCCGTAGATGCGGCTGAGCATCTGGCGCTTCTCGTCACCCTTCCAGTAGGCCCCGGCGATGCTGAGCAGCTTGAAGGCCTTGAGCTTCGAGGTGCTGGGAACGTGGGGTCCCCGGCACAAGTCGTAGAAATCGCCCTGGCTGTAGCCACTGACGATGTCGCCCTGGGGGATCGTCGAGACGATCTCAACCTTCAGGGGCTCATCGAGTTCCGTAAAGCGCGCCACGGCGGCGTCCCGGCCCAGATCCTCCCGGGTCACCGGGATGTCCTCGGCCGCGATCTTCCGCATCTCGGCCTCGATGACCGGCAGGTCCTCGGGCGTGAAGGGCTTGTCCATCCAGAAGTCGTAGTAGAAGCCGTCTTCGATGGTGGGTCCGATGCCCACGCGGGCATGGGGGTAGAGCCGCTTCACCGCATGGGCCAGCAGGTGGGCCGTGGAGTGGCGCACCAACTCCAGGCTGTCGGGGCTCTTGCTGGTGATGATCTCGACCTTGACGCCATTTGTCAGGGGGGCCTTGAGATCCACCAGGTTGCCATCGACCCGGATCGCCAAGGCCGCATCCAGCAGCCGGGCGCCGATTCCGCCGGCCAGGTCAGCCCCGGTGGCACCCTCGGCCAGCTGCCGGAGAGAGTCATCTGGAAGTCGGACCTCGATGGACATGGCTGCCTCGAAACAGAGAAGAATACTATCGTTCTAAATAGCTCCGGGCCATCAGTTATGATGGCCCGGAGGGAATTTAACGTCGCAGCGACCTACTTTTCCACTCCTGTTCAGAGCAGTATCATCGGCCCTCCAGGTCTTAACGGCCGTGTTCGGGATGGGAACGGGTGTGACCCCTGGGGAAAAGCCACGACGAAGGGT